>JAIOHV010000183.1 GCA_019912885.1 bacterium | reverse complement strand
CTGGGACGCGCAGACGGGAGGGGGCGGCGATTTGCGCCCGAACACCGGCGCGACGGTCTCCCAGAACTTCGAGTTGCAGCACAACCACATCGTCGGCGGCCCCTTCGACCCCTCCCTCGTGTACGAATACATGGTCGCGGGCGTCACCGCGAACGCCGGAGCGAGCGCGCTGCCCGTCGACACAAGCTCCACGCCCTGGTCGTTCGGCGCCTCGTGCGTCGAGGAGGGACGATTCGATTGTCCGTGTCCAGGCGACTGGGCCACGTCGGACGTCGAGTATTGCTCGCTGCGAAACACCACCGTCAACGATACCGGCGACGCCATTACCGTGAGCTGGACGTGGGACGAGGCGGCCGGACAGGTGCCGCCGGCCGGCGCGACCGTCCGGCTCGTCACGCGCGATATCAATACGGCCACCTCCGATTGGGGGGAGGTCGATACCGTCATCGCGCCGCCGCAGGATCCAAGCTCGTGCGGTACCTCCACCACCGCCCCGTGCGTCGGCTTCCACCGCCACGAGGATATGTGCTGGGGTCAGCTCAACGTTTACGGCCTGCTCATCGAATGCGTCGATGAAGACGTCCCCGTGTGCAATCGCATCCTGAACCTCGGCGTCATCGAATCGCCCGGGGCGCCGGATCAGGCGCACGTGTGCTTCGAAACCCAGCACCCGCCGGGAACGCCGGATTGCAACAGCTACACCGGCGCCAATTGCCAGACCGGCCAGGTCGAAATCGCGCTGCGCGACGTGATGGCCAACTGCAGCACGCAGATCACCACGAGCGAAAGTTATATGTGGTGGCGCGCGGTTCGCTATTCCACCAATACGTACGATCCGTTCACCGGCGACCCGGTCTTTCCGGTCGAGCCGGACAACGGCTCGTACGAGTGCGTCAAGTCGGACCCGTCGTGCACGGGCACGTGCAGTACGGTGGACAATCCGCCGGGCCAGTGTTTCGGAACCTTCCACTACACGGGCTACTGGATGCGTCTCGGCGAAAACCTGGCCGCACTCCAGGGCGCGAACGGATACAGCTACCCGGCGTACGCCGCGACCGGCGTCAACCTGAAGCAGGTCGAGAACGTCGCCGGACGGCGTTCGTACGTGTTCTCCGAATACGTCAATCCGGCGCTCTCGTACAAATACATCTTCTCGGTCCTCGTGGAGCAGAACGGCGGCGCCACGACGCGGCCGAACTGCACGGGCGACTATTACGAATGCGGCGACACCTGCAACGGCGGTTTTGACGGTCTCGAGGAGTTCCAGGTCATCGTTGACTTCGCCAACAAGTCGCAATGCTATCCCCAGATTTCCGGCCAGGGCGCCGGCAATGCGTCCACGCCGAACACCCGTCCGCCGAACGCGACGGCGGGAACCTGGGACAACTTCAACTGGACCGGCGCCGGCGAAGAGCTTGAAAGCTCCGACAAGCCGTGGATGAGTGACGAGATCAGCATTCTCGGGCTGACAAACGAATACACGTGGGAATACAGCGGCAGCTACATCCGCTCGGATCTCGACGGATTTTTCGGCACGATCCTGTCCTGGCTGCTTGGCGAGATCGGCGACTTCTTCTTCTCGCTTTGCGGAGACTGCATTCTCGACATCTTCGGCTTCTGCATCATCGACATGGACGCCCTCTGGCCGGACTGCGAGCAGGACACGACCGAGCTCGCCAACCACAACTTCGCCTGGTCGAATTTCTTCGCGCCGGTCTGCGGCAGCAACGGGCCGGGCTCGGGCCACTACTTCGACGGCGACTACATGGTCCACTACCACTTCCGCGTGAATCAGGAGGACCGCACGTTGCACGCGGCTTACCGCGGCCGGTACACGCCGTGGCAAAACTCGTTCAACCTCCTGCAACTGGAGTTCGACATGAACGGCGGCGGCGGCCAGGTCTGCGGGCAGCTCAGCTTCCGCTCCGGCACGCAGTTTCAGGATGTCTCGTCGCCCACGTGCATCGCGTCGGGAGACGAAAGTTTTGACGACGAGTGGTTCGCGAACTTTACGCTCATCTGCACGAACCGCGTCGCGGGTGCGTTCAACGAGGACGAAACCTACGCGTTCACCTGGTCGACCATCGATCCCGCCAAGACCAAGGACTGGAAACCCGAAATGCTGACGACGCCGCCGACGCTGTCGTGGACAACGCATACGCGCACGCTTTCCGCGGCGATCGCGCCGGTCGAAAAGGCGATGGAAGGCACGTCGATGCCGCAGGGCTGCAGCTCGCACTGCAGCGTCACCGGCAACGGGTATAGCTGCAACGCCAACGCGCCGTTGCGCTGCGTCATTTATCAGGATGGCAAGTTCGGATTCTGGGCGAACCCGGAGGTCGATTTCGAATCGACCGAGTACCAATACGACAACGTCCGCATCGACCCGTATTGCGGCCAGTGCCCGCCGAGCTTCCTTGCGACCTCCGCGATGAGCGCGGAATCGGCGGCCAGGACCGATACGAACTTGAAGGCCGGTCACATCAAGGAATACGGGCAGCGGCACCGGAAATAATCGAACGCCCGGCGCGGCGCCCAAGACATCGGGCGCCGCGTCTTTCTCCGCCCCGACGCCTTTTTCCAAGCCGTTCTTAAAGTGATTTCGAAAGGGCCGCGCGTCAGGTCCCGGTAGTTGCGCCGCTTTCGTCGGCGGAAAACCTTTGTGTTGTCCGAGAAAAGCGCTTGACACCGCTTGGTTTTTTTCGCAAAACTGGCGCGATTCCAAGAGTTGCAGGCGAATCGGCTGGAGTTCTCAAATTTAGGAGCGCGTATGCTTCTTGGTCGAAGCAAAGGCCTCATCGGGCTGGATATCGGGTCGAGCAGCGTCAAGGTGCTCGAATTACGGGAAACCAAGACCGGTTTCCAGCTCGCCAATTTCGGCATCGAGCCGCTTCCGCACGAGTCGATCGTTGATTCGACGATCATGAACGCGCCGGCGGTGGTCAGCGCGATCCGCAAGGTCTTCACGGGCAACCAGATCAAGACCAAGGACGTCGCCACGTCGGTTTCCGGACATTCGGTCATCATCCGCAAGATCACCCTGCCGCTGATGACGGACGAGGAAATCGCGAGCAACATCCAGTGGGAAGCCGAGCAGTACATCCCGTTTGACATCAACGAGGTGAACATCGACTACCAGCGCCTGGAGGCGGCCACGGAGGATCAGGGCAGCCAGGACGTGCTGCTCGTCGCCGTCAAGAAGGACATGGTCAACGACTACATCGCCGTCATCAACGAGGCGGGGCTCAATCCGGTCGTCATGGACGTGGACGCCTTCTCCGTCCAGAACATGTACGAGGCGAACTACGAATCGCCGCGCGGCAAGGTCATCGCGCTCATCAACATCGGCGCCGGCGTCATCAACATCAACATCGTGCGAAACGCCAACTCGGTCTTCACGCGCGACATGGCGATCGGCGGCAATCACTTCACCGAGGAAATCCAGAAGCGGCTCGGGGTTTCGTTCGAGGAAGCCGAGCAGATCAAACTGGCGGGCGGCGGTGACCGAGCCAAGGATGTCGCGGAGATCAACGAAAGCCTCTCGCAGGCCATCGCGCTCGAAACGCAGCGCAGCCTGGACTTCTTCGTCGCGACCAGCGCGATGGGGCACATCTCCAAGGTCTACCTCTCGGGCGGATGCAGCAAGAACCCTGTCCTCGCCGAAACGATCGAAAAACAGGTCGGCATTCCGGTCGAGGTCATCAACCCGTTCAACAACATCGAGATCGACCCCAAAAAGTTCGACATGGATTACATCCGCGACGTGGCGCCGATGTGCGGCGTCGCCCTCGGACTCGCGCTTCGCAGGGTGGGCGACAAATGATCAAGGTCAATCTTCTCCCGGAATCCGGTCGAAAAGCCACGCGGCGCGCCGCGCCGCGGCGGGCCATGCCGCAGATCCCGGTCACCTGGATCATCATCGGCCTCGTCGCCGTGCTGCTCACGTCGCTCGTGCTCGGCGTCGTCCACTGGACCTTCGAGCGAAGGGCCGACACGCTGCGGGCGGAGATCGATGACGTCGACCGGAGCATCGCGGCGCTGGGCGTCGAGATCAAGCGCGTCGAGGAGTTCAAGGTTCGCAAGGAAGACCTCGAACGCAAGCTGTCGGTCATCCAGCAGCTCAAGGTCGCCCAGAAAGGGCCGGTACGCCTGCTCGATCAACTCGCGAGCGCCGTGCCGCCCCGTGTCTGGATCAAGGAGGTCGCCGAAAACGGCGCCGCGGTGAGCATTGCGGGCCAGGCGCTGGACCACACCCAGATCGCGACCTTCATGGAAAACCTCGAAAAATCTCCGTTCTTCGCCAACGTCGAGCTTTCCGGCTCGCAGGCGACGACCCAGCGTCAGCAGGACGAGAACGTCGTCAAGGATTTCAAGATCACGAGTACGATCACGTACCCGAAGGATCTTTGAGCGATGACCCGAGGACGTAAGCAGGGCAAGGTGGGCTGAATGGCGAATTCCAAAAAAACGCTGATCGTGATCGCGCTTTGTCTGGCGGTGTGCGTCGTCTATCTGTTCTTCTTCTTCCAGCCGAAGAAGGTGGAGATCGCCGACTTGCAGGTGTCGCTCGAGAAAAAACGCGCCGACATGGCCGAAAAGCAGCGCATCGCCCGCGATCTCGGAAAATTCGACCGCCAGGTCGAAGAGCTGAACCTGCGCCTGCAACAGTCGCTTGCGCAACTTCCCAACGAGAAGGAAGTTTCGGAGATCCTGCGACTGATCGCGCAGCTCGCGAACATCTCGGGCATCGAAATGACGGCCTTTACCGTCATGCCCGAGATCCGCAAGGCGTTGTACGCGGAGGTGCCCATCGAGATCAAGCTCGCGGGCGGCTTCCACAACATCGCGATCTTCCTCGACAAGGTCAGCAAGCAGGATCGCATCATCAACATCTCCAACCTCAAGCTCGGAGAGCCCCAGATCGTGAACGGAGACACCATCGTCGTCGCCACGTGCACGGCCACGGCCTTCCGCTTCCTCCCCGGGCAGGCGGACGCGCCGGCGCCGGGAGGCGCATCATGATCGACGCCCGCTTCCGGAATATTTCGCGGACCCTTTTCCTTGCCGCCGCGATATTCGCGGTCGCGATCCTTGCCGGCTGCCCGGGCGGCGGCGACGAGGAAACGCCCGCCGAAAACGCGCCGCCGCTCGTGCCGGAGGCGACGCCGGTCGCCATGCCGGATCCCGAGGCGCTGGCCCAACGCACGCAGGAAAAGATCGAGCGGGCGATCGAAACGCCCGACGTGGGGATCGCCGCGCAGCCGGCTCCGGTTTCGGGCGGCGAGGGGTACATGTACGACCCGATCAACAAGATCGATCCCTTCGCCCGCTTTTCGTCCGACGTCGATTACCCGTTCGCCGGGGGCAAGGACGAGAACATCCTGACGCAGTACGAGGTCCGGTATTTCCGCCTCGTGGGCGTCGTGACCGACGACGCGCAGCCGCGGGCCATCTTCGAGGATCCCAAGGGCCGCGCTTACGTCGTCAACATCGGAACCGCCATCGGGCGGAATCTCGGCGTGATCGACCAGATCACCGACAACGCGGTCGTGATTACCGAGCAGCGCTTCAACCCGGCCCTCACCGGACCGGATCAGCTCGAAAGCGTGCAGCTCGTCATCAAGCTACATCCCGAACGAGAGCGAGAGTCCTAAGGAGGATCGGATGCTGATCATCGGACGAGAGTCGGGCGAGGGAATTCGGCGCGTCGCGCTTGCCGTGGCGTTGTCGCTGTCGCTCCTGTTCGTCTCCGCGGCCGCGGCCCAGGATGCGGGCTATGTGCCGCTGACGCCCGAGTTCGCGGACAAGCAGTTCTTCGGCAAGAAGATCTCGATGGATTACCAGGACGCCGAAATCAAAAGCGTGCTGCGCGTGATCTCCGAGGTCTCCGGCGTCAACATCATCGCGGGCGACGACGTGGCCGGCAAGATCACGATCAAGCTGGACAACGTCCCGTGGGATCAGGCGCTCGACATGATCCTGAAGACGAAGAAGCTCGGCATGGCGCGCGAGGGGAACATCATTCGCGTGGCGCCGCAGACGACGCTTCAGTCCGAGAACACGCAGGCGCTCGCCAACGAGCAGGCGCGGCTCATGCTCGAACCGCTCGTGCTCGAGATGGTGCCGGTGTCCTACGCGGACGCGACCGATCTTTCCGCCCAGGTGCGGCCGATCCTGTCCTCGCGCGGCATCGTCACCGTCGACAAGCGCACGAACGTGCTGGTCGTCAAGGACATCGCGACCAACCTCGAGCAGGCCAAGAAGCTGATCGTCAACCTGGACACGCAGACGCCGCAGGTCCGCATCCAGGCCCGCATCGTCGAGGCCAGCACCGACTTCACCCGCGAACTCGGCGTGAAATGGGGCGGCATCTATTACGCGGACGCGGCGCACGGCAACCCGACGGGCCTCACGTTCCCGAACTCCGTGCGCGTCACCGGCGCGAACGCCTCGGGCGAGCAGACCGGCGCGCAGGCGCAGGCCGGACAGCAGGCGGTCGGATCGACCGCGGCCGGTTCCCGCATCCCGTCCGTGCCGAACGCGAACTACGTCGTCAACCTGCCCGCGCCGATCGGCCTGGGCGCCGGCGGCGGCGTTGGCATCACGATGGGATCGGTCAACGACGTCGTGTCGCTCGACCTGCAGCTTTCCGCAATGGAAAACCGCGGCGAAGGCCGCGTCATCAGCCAGCCGTCCGTCACGACCCTCGACAACAAGAAGGCGTCGATCACGGCCGGCGTGAGCATTCCGTTCCAGATCCGGCAGCAGGGCGAGACCTCGCTGTCGTTCATCGAGGCGAACCTGAACCTGACGGTCACGCCGCATGTGACCAACGACAAAAGCATCGTCATGATCATCGAGATCGCGAAGAACGCGCCGAACACGGCGATCCCGACCTCGACCGGCGATCCGGCCATCGACAAAAAGGAAGCCAAGACCGAAACGCTCGTCCGCAACGGCGAGACCACGGTCATCGGCGGCATCTTCTCGTCCGAGGAGTCGCGAACCGAGTTGGCGGTGCCCTGGTTGTCGCGCATCCCGATCCTCGGGTTCTTCTTCCGCGATCGCAAACAGACGAATTCGCGCAGCGAGTTGCTGATCTTCATCACGCCGCGCATCGTTCAGGACAAGCCGGTGGTATAACGCGGCCGCCGCCGCGAAGCGGCGCCGTTTCCGTCGTCGAAAGGCGACACGGTCTTTGATACGATGACTCGAACAAACGCGGCGAAAAACGCGCGCGACGGCGGTGCGTGCCGCCGGCTCCCCGAAAGGGGCGCTCCGTGGCCGCACCCCGTGTACCTCGATACCGGCGATGTCGAAAACGCCGCGGTCAGGCTCGCCGCTCACGCCCGGAAGGCGGCGCCCGGCGCTCGCGCGGCTGTCGTGATCGCACGGCGCGTCGATCGGCTCCGGCCGGAATTTTTCCGGGCCTTCGCCAGGGAGTATCCGGACGCGGCGCTTGTTCGGGTGAACGATTCGGAAAGGACGAAAACCCTTTCCGGCATGAAGACGATCTTTGAAAAACTGATTGCCCTTGAACTCGATCGGCGGGCGCTCATCGTCGCGGTCGGTGGCGGGGTGTTGACCGACATGGCGGGATTCGCCGCGGCGGTTTACAAGCGCGGCATCCGCTGGATGGCCGTTCCCACGACGCTCACCGGACAGGCCGACGCGGCCCTCGGCGGCAAGACGGGTGTCGACGCCGCCGGCGCCAAGAACATGATCGGCTCCTTCCATCAACCGTTGGCGACGACGCTCATTCCGGATTTTCTCCGGACGCTGCCGGCGCGCGAGATGCGGGCCGGGCTCGCGGAGGTCTTGAAGACCGGCATGGCGCTTAACGCGCGGATCATCGACCGGGTCGAATCGAATGCCGGCGCGATCCTGGACGCCGACATCGGCGCGCTCGCCGAGGCGATTCGGCTGACAGCGACCGAGAAAATGAAGGTCGTGGCGCGCGACCCGCAAGATCGCGGCGAACGCGCGGTGTTGAATCTCGGACATACGGTCGCGCATGCCGTCGAGGCGGCCGGCGGATTTCGCCGCTGGCGTCATGGCGAAGCCGTGACCATCGGTCTTCTGACGGCGATGCGTCTGGCGGTTACGATCGGAAGCATGACCGAAGGCGATCAGGCACGCATGACGGATTTGATTCGCCGGCTTGGCATGTGGCCGAAAGCCACGCCCAGGCCGGGCGATTTGTCGAGATGGTTGCGTATGGACAAGAAGTACGAGGGCGATTGGTTAACCGAAGTGGTTCCGGGTCCCCTGGGACGATACGGACTGCGGGAAATGCGCCCGCGAGATCTGGTCGCAAGGGAGCTTTGGTCCTGGAGAACGAATTGGGAGGAACGATGAAAGCGCATCGTTTGTCGTTAGTGATCGCGGCTTTGGCGGCCTTGTCGATGATCGCACTCGCGTGCGGCGAAACCGATCCGGCCAACGCGCCCTCACACGCGCAGATCACCTTCGTCGGCATCACGGACGGGGAGGTTCGTACGATCACGTACACGGGCATGGACGACTATGGCATTCCGTCCAGTTGCTTCGACGTGTTCCAGAGCCTGATGATCGACTACTGCAAGAACTTTTCGCAGCGCGCCGACGCCGAGGCGTTCTGCGAGGCCGGCGGTTGGGTCGATTTCGTCGATCAGAGCGTCGGCGGCGGTGCATCGGCGACGTTCGGCGACCTGGCGCGCAACGCGCTGTCCACGCCGGGACGCTGCGGGTACTACGAAATGATTATCGCGGCGTTCGTCTTCATTCCACCGACGGCCGGCGACCAGGCCGGAGGGACCACCACGCTCGTGGGCGAGCCGATGAACGACGTCGAAGTCCGCTGGATCGCTGACCCGGGCATGGAGATGTACGAGCCGCAGGATGTCCCCGGCGAGATCGCACCGCTGGCGAATCCCTTCGAGACGCGCACGGATGACCGCGGACTGGCGGAACTCAAAATCCGCGTGCCGCTGCCGGTCCTGCCGGATACGCAGTCCGATTACCTCATCCAGGCGGACATCGGCGTCGACCGCGCGGTTTATGAAATCGAGATGGTCGGTGAGGACGTCGATGAAAGCACCACCACAACGGATGACGACGCCGCCGACGACGACGCCGGTTGATCGGTTGAGGCAAATTTCGAAACCACGCGGGGCGCCTTCGGGCGCCCCGTTTGCATTGGGGGCGACGCGTTCGCGGAACCTCGCGCGATGGCTCGCGGCGGTGTTTTTCGTCGCGGTCGCGGCATCGTTGTGGATCACCGCATCGAGCGGCGCCCATCTCGCGTCCCTGGCCTCGCGCGGCCGGGGCGTCGATCGCCTGAGCGCGGTGGACGGCCGCGTCGCCGGCGCCGGGCTTCACGCACGCTCGGTGTTTCTCGACGAGGACGGCGCCCGGCGCGAATGGCGCCTGGACGTCCCGATCCACGAGGTCGCCCCCGCCGCGCCGGGTCAGGTCCTGGCCGTGCCGTACATGGACCGGCGCGTCCTTGTCCTTGGCGGCGCGGGCGCGATTTCGGAGGCCGTGTTCAAAACGCGCATGGGATCACGGTCCGCCGTCGTCGCGGGCCTCGCGGGGGGACCGGGCGAATGGTTCGTCGCGCTTTACGATCGCTACCATGACGACACGAGGCGAAGGAAAGCCTTCCCGTTCATCATGCCCGAGCAATTGTTTTTTCGGTTCGAGGTCGTGCGGCTTTCCGATATCCGGGCCGGGCGCAACAACGCGATGCGCCCGCTTTTCGCGGACCACGGCGAGTGGCACGAGGAGTCCTTCCACCCGTGGCGACTGGCGAAAGCGCCGGGCGGTGACGCGCTCCTTATCCTGAACACGATGTCCGAGGAGTTGCTCGCGATCGGCCTTGCCGGCGGTGAGCCGCGTTTTCGCGTGCCCGTGCCGCCAGGCCCGGTCGATCTCGCCGTGGATGAGCGATTCGCCTACGTCGCCTCGCCGGCTTCCGATCGGATCGCCGTCTTTGACGCGGATACCGGCGAGACGCGAACGCCGATCGGCGCGGCGCGCGGGGTCGTCAGCCTTGCCTCGACCGGCCGCGGCGTCGTCGCCGCGTCGCGATACACGCGGCGCGTCATCGCCGCTCGCCCGATCGGCGACGGTTGGGAGATTCGCGAGCGGCCGTGGCCGGGCGTCCCGGCGGCCGTCGCCGTGACGAACGGGCGCGTTTTTGTCGCGGATGGCGTCACCGGCCGCGTCGAGCCGTTCGACGACAGGACTTGGTGAGTCCGCGCGCGCCGTGCTAACGTCGCCCCCGTTCCGCAACCGCTGATGGAGTCGCCGCCATCGTCGCGAAATCCTTCGCCGTCGCCGGCGTCATTGTCGTCACGCTGTTTATCGCCATCGCCGCCGCGCGGGGATGGCGGCGCGCCGGCGCGCGGATATCGCTGGCCGGAGCGCTCGACGCTCTTTCGCATCGAGAGGCAAGGCTGCTGGCCGTGCCGCTGGCGCTGGCGCTTTTTCTCGCCGTCGTTGCGGGCTGGATGCTCGTGTTCGTCGCGTGCGTCTGCTTTGTTTACGCGGCGGGTCTTGTCGTCGGCGAGGTCGCCGCGCTCATCGGCGTCCTGCCCCCGACCTCCGGCAACATCCTCTACCACCTCGTTTTTCCCGCGCAGATGTTTGTCATGGGATTCATCGCGCTACTGCTTGTCGCGGGCGTCTTTCAGACCATGTTCGGACCGTTGCCGGCGCGGGCGTTCGCGGCCTTGCGCATCGCCCGCATCGAGGATCTCGCCGGCCGCCTGGCCCTTTTTGTCGGCATCGTCGCCTTGCTCGAATTGGCGCGCCTTGTCCTTGTCGCCACGGTCGTCGCGCCCGAGGACGCGCTGTCGTTTTTTGCCGGGCGGGGCGAGGCGGTGCTGTCCGACCCGACCGGCACCGCCGTCCTGACCGTGGCGGCGGCAAGCGGCGCCGCGCTGGTTTGGCTGTACGTCCGCGCCGGATCCAACCCGGCCGCGCCGCCGGGTGCCGGTGATGGGGAGTCTCCGTGACGGATCGGCGGGCCTCACCGGGCGTTTGGCGCGTCGCCGCGGCCTTCGTGTCGTTTGCGGCGGCCGCGTATCTGTTCGCCGCGATGTTGCTCGATATGCGGCTATTGACGCACAGCGCCCTCAGCTTCGCACGCCATCACGAGGCCGCGGCGCCGTTTTTTGTGGTGCTTTCCCGGCCGGTCCTGGCCTTGGCGTGCTTTTTGACCGGTGCGCGTTTCCTTCACGCGGATGCAAGCGCGGGCGCCGGTGCGCGAGCGCCGATTGCGCTCGCCGGCCTTGCGGGGGTGATGATGGTCGTGTCGCGCCTTCTCGAAAACGAGGCGTTCTACGCGCTTTACGACCCCAAGGGATATCCCGTGCATCCGCCGGAGGTGATCATGTTTCCGCGTTCGGGATGGGTCTCGCCCGCGGCACAGCTTGGCGCGGCGCTTCTGCTCGCCGTTGCGGCGGGGGTTCTTGTCCTGGCTACGCGCTCGCGCGGCGATAGAGCTCCATAAGGCGAAGCTCGGGCATGAACGAGAAGAAGTTGTTGCGGGCGCGGTAGCGCACCACCGCGCCGTAAACGCGCGCGGCCATCTTCATGACGGGCGCGTTGTTGAAATATTCGGGCATGGTGCGCCCGTCGAGGAAATACGTCGAAACGCTCATGCGCTCCAGGCGCCGGCGCATTTTGTCGTCGAGCCACGGCATGTCGGTGTTGTGGAAGTCCACGTCCGCCCAGCCATCGAGCGATTCGGGCGCGTGCCATCCGGCTTCGACCGCCTGATCGTAAAGGGGCGTGCCGGGGTAGGGCGCGTACAGGTGCAGCGGCGTCACGCGCGCGTAGGGGCTTGTCGCCACGAGCTCGAGCATCAGCTTCAGCGTGTCCAGGACGTTCTCCCACGTCTCGCCGGGAAAGCCCGTCATGAACGTGAACTTGGTGGCGATTTTTGCGTCCGCGAGCCGGCGCGCGGCGACGCGGATGTCGTCGACGGTGATGTCCTTGAGAAGCGTGTTGAGGCCGATCTCCGTACCGGACTCCGCGCCGACGGTCATCTCGCGAAAACCCGCGGCCGCCAATTCGTTCAGCACGTCCTCGCCGTAATGGCGCGACGAGATATAGTCGGCGCGGCACTCCGCGCGCACCGTCACCTTCAGCCCCGCGCGGCGCATGCCCTCGGCGATCGCCACCGCGCGCCGTTTGTTCACAAAGTAGTTGTCGTCCTTGACGAGAATGGCGTTGACGCCAAAACGTTTCGCGACCGTCACGAAGTGTTCGACGACGGCCTCGGCCGGCTGCGCGCGCCAGCGCCGGCTCGCGTACACGACGTTATAGCAAAAGCTGCACCGGCTCGGGCAACCGCGGCTTGTCATCACCGCCAGGTCGCGCTCGCCGAGTGTCTGCGTCGTGATGTAGTCGTCCACGTTCACGAGGTCGTAATCCGGAACGAGCACGTCGGCGAGCGGCATGAACGGACGCACCGGGCCGTGCACGGGCTCGCCGTGCCGGTCGATGTACGTCACGTTGCCAATGCCCGTGGGCTCGCGGTCGTCCCCGAGCGCCTGGACCAGTTCGACGAAGGCGTCTTCGCCCTCGCCGTAAACGACGTAGTCGACAAGCGGGTGGCGCGCCGTTTCGATCGGAAGCAGCGAGGGATGCACGCCGCCCCAGACGATCGGCAGATCGGGCGCCGCCTGGCGCACCGCTCGCGCCGCTTCGAGGCCAAAGCGAACCTGCTCGCCCGTCATGCACGAGATGCCGATCGCGGCGACTTCGCCCTCGCTGATGAGCGAACGAATCCTGTCGAGCCAGCGATGCGTGACGCGCTGATCGACGATAACGGGGTCAAAACCCGCGCGGCGCAACGGCCGGCCGAGGTACATCACCGCAAGCGGCAGCAAAACCGAGACGTTTTTTACGTCCCAGCCGGTTTTCGGATAAACGAGAATGACTTTTTTGCGCATTCGGACGATTAAATTCGAATGGGCGGCGGGCGTCAAACAAACCTCGCGGAAAACCTGGGGATTTCCATCTATCGTGAGCGTTATCACCCGTGACCGGCCGCTTTCGCCGCGCCTCGTTCCGCGCGCCGGATGCCGGGCGTCGTACCCGAATGCCGGGACCGATTGAAAAACGTATGGAAACGCGCAAGAACAGGGCCACCCTTTCGCCGGGAAGTCCATGACCCCCAATGTTTTTGTCGATGTCCTGCTGCGCGCGCGACTTTTCGTCATCGCCATCGTGGTCGCGGTGTCGTGCGTCGCCGGCTATTTCGTCACCAAGGTCGAGTTCGAAAACTCCATGGACATCTGGTTTTTGGAGGACGACCCGACGCTCGTTTCGTACCAAAAGTTTCAGGAGCGTTTCACCGCCGACGAGGTGTCGGTCGTCGGCGTTTTCATGGACAACGTCTTCACGCCCGAAAATCTGGAGCGCCTGGCGCGCATCACCGACGCGGTCGAACACGTGCCGTTCGCGTATCGCGTCCTGTCGCTGACGAACACCGATATCGCGCGCGCGGACGGCGACCTCGTCGAGATCGGCCCGCTCATGGAGCGGATTCCGAAAACGCAGGCCGAGGCGGACGCGATCCGCGACGAGGCGATGAGCCATCACGTCATCAAGGGCGGCCTCGTGTCGAATGACGGCAAGTCCGCCGCGGTCGTTATCGAGCTGCATCCGGACGGCGCCGACTTCGCGGGCAAGATCGCGCAGACGCAGGGACTCCGCGCGATCGCCAAGCAGGAAAAAGGCGAAGGCGTGGACATCCGCATCGCGGGCTCGCCCGCGTTCGACGAGGCTTTCTATCGCTTGTCCAAGCGTGACTTCATGATCTTCGGCCCGGTGACGCTCGTCGTCGTCGTGATCTGCTGCTTCGTCGTTTTTCGCCGCCTGTCGTCCACGCTCATCCCGTTGTCGATCGTCGCGCTCGCGATCCTGTGGACCTTCGGCTTCATGGGCGCCGTGGGCCTCAAGATCAACGTCATCACGACGGCGCTGCTCGGCCTTCTGCTCGCCGTCGGCATCGCGGGTTCCATTCATATCCTTTCGGACTACTACCAGCACCTCATGGCCGGGTTCGATCCGGAAACCGCCGTCCGGCGAACCGTCCTGCACATGTTCGCGCCCGTCTTTTTCACGAGCATGACGACCGCCGCGGGCATGCTGTCGCTGACCATTTCGAATCTCGCCCCGGTCAGCGAGTTCGGCTGGATCGCGGCGCTCGGCGTGACGGTCTCGTTTGTCCTGTCGATCGCGTTCATCCCCGTCGTGCTGCGGCTGGCCAAGCCGCCCGATCCCGAGTTCGTCGAGCGCCAGAAGGGCGGGCCGGTCAGTTCGCTCCTCGTGCGGCTCGGCGCGATCACGCCGCGACGCAGCGCTTGGGTGCTCGTGATTTCGACGCTCGTGCTCGTGTCGATCGGGACGGGACTGTTTCGCCTCGATATCGGCGCGAATGCGATGAATTACTTCAAGGAGACGCAGCCCGTGCGCGTGGACACGGAGGTCATCGACCGCGGCCTTGGCGGCAGCGCGACGATCGAGCATCTCATCACGACGCCCGAAGACGGGATGAAGGATCCCCAAACGCTGCGCCGCATCGACGAATTCAGCCGCTGGCTCGAGGCGCAGCCGGGTGTGTCCAAGTCCGTCTCCATCGTCGATCTGCTCAAAGACCTCAATCAGACGTTCCACGAGGGCGACCCGGCGTATTTCGCGGCGCCCGATTCGCGCGCGCTCGCGGCGCAGCTCTACCTGCTGCTGGAGGGCGAAGACGAGTTCGATTCGTTCGTGCAGGACAACTATTCGGCCGCGCGCGTCACCTCGCGGGTGCAGCTCTCGCGCGCGGACGAATTGATGGACAACGGCGACAACGTCGAAAACGAGCTGCTGACCAAATACAACGACGACGAGCTGAAGATCGTCTCGACCGGCTTTTTGAAGCTGATGGGCGACATGGAGCACTACGTCCTGCAAAGCCAGATCGAAAGCTTCTCCATCGCGTTTGTCGTCATCACGGCGATGATGGGCCTGCTTTTGCGTTCGGCGAAGCTCGGCCTGTTCTCGATGATCCCGAACCTCTCGCCGATCCTGCTGGGCCTCGCGTTCATGGGCATCGCGGGCATCGAACTCGATCCGGGCACGGTGATGATCGGCAGCATCTGCCTGGGGCTGGTCGTTGACGACACCGTGCACTTCCTCGTGCGCCTGCGCCGCTACCTCAAGGCGGGCAAGACGATCGAGGAGGGCGTCGCCGCGACGATGAACGAGGCCGGCCGGCCGATCATCGTGACGAGCGTGCTTCTCGCGTGCGGCTTTCTTGTCCTGACGCTCGGCAGCTTTCAGCCGAACGTCTATTTCGGCCTCATTTCCGCGATCATCATCATGTTTGCCCTCGCCGCGGACCTTCTCGTCCTGCCGGCGACGCTGCAGATCATCAGGCCGAGGATTTGAGGCGCGAGAGTGGCGACGGGGTACCGAATGTCCGGTCGTCGAAGATACGAACGAGACCGGATAGGGGTGCAGGAAGGGGACAAAGCGTGCGCGCGGGTTTTCGTTGTACGCCGTCGCAATTGTGGTACAATTTGGCCCAATTTTGAGGAAGGTTCTATGACGAGCCGATTTTCCGCGAATTTCGCGACCTCGAAGGGGTACCGGAAAAAGGTGACTGTCCCGTATTTTTTGTGGCTCGGTTGGCGTCCGCTCGTGTTGATCGTGCCGGAAGAGGCGCAGGGAGATGACGATACGGGGGATGACGATACGGTTCCGGCGACAACGTTTAACGTGTATGCGATCCACACGGATCATTTGGGAACGCCACTGAAGATGTCGAACGCCGAGGGCGATGTCGTTTGGGAGATGGATTTGGATCCGTTTGGAAAGGTTTATTCGCTTGATGAGGATGTCGACGAGGATGACTTCTCAACGGTGCAATCTCTTCGAATGCCTGTAACACAGTCGGATGACGAAAGTCAATTACTATACGTCACTTCTGTTGGATATTATGACTCTGAGGTGTCTAAATTTGAGTCCCCCGTTCTAAAGATTTTGCCGTATTCATTATACTCGGTTTCGGTGTACGCCCCATTCGCCAATGATATAATTAACAGTCGTAGTAACTATAAGTCTGGCGCAAAAGGCGGCTGGGGCATAAGATTTGGCTGGGATTTGGTGAGAGATTGGGTACAGGACCAATACGAAAACTGGGCTGCAGGTTGTGTTAATATTAGAACTAATTGCCAATCGGCTTGCAGTGACCCTGGAGGCGTTATAGAGTACAACGGCGTCATATATTATGATCCCAATCCGTTTAACGATTGTGAGTATCCTGGCAGCCCCGACGGCGCGATGATGCATTGCGTCTGTGACTGTGTTCGTTCGGTAGCGAGTTGGTTGTGCCAGGTCCATCTGGGCTGCGTGTAGGTGGTTTCGATGAAAGGTGCCGAGAATTCGTCATTTAACAAATTTCCGCGATGTCGCCGTTTATGTATCTTTCTCATTGTGGCGGCGGCAGTAATTCTGATTTTTGTCATCGCTAGCATAAAATTATTGATGGATGCGGATTTGGCGGAAATATATGAAGATCGAATCGATCGTTATTTCTCCGCGTTCGAGACTGATTCGCTATCTTCATCTATCAGAGAGTTCTGTCGAAGATTGCCCTCGACGCTGCCATGCGAAATGATCGGCCAAAGTTATTATATGCGTCAGCAGGATTGCGCCGCATTACCGTTTCTCGCGGCTGTCATGGAATTGCATGAGTCAAATCATACCGCAAGCATGAGTGAACTCTCGATATTTATGTTAAACGACGCGAAAGAGCGGTGCGGCGTAAACGATATTGACGCCATCCCGCGCGAAGCTAAGCGTCTGATGGCATTTGTGCGGAAAGAGCCTCATGAATCTGGAACACTCACCCCCTAACTATCAACGCAGGCCGACGCAAATCCAAATCACGAAGGGCGAAGACACGGTCGATTTCGCGTGGATCGAATACGTGCCCGGCGGCGGGCCGGCGGCGGCGATCCGTTTCTGAGCAATACAGAGGACAGTCACCTATTTATGAGGCGTTCGCCCTGACACGCGACGCGGTCGAGATGAACGTCGACGCGGACGGCGAACTCAACTGCGACGACATCGCGTTCTTGTTCGCCGACGAGAAGCCCGGCGGCGCGCGGTTCCATCGCGGCCATCTCTTGCGTCGCGAGCCTTCGCGCCGTTTAATGCCGCGCATGCCGAATTCGATGAAAAATCGTAGCCCCGTCGCCGCGCTTCGCCTGACCGTATTCGCGACGCTGCTTGCCTCCATTTTCCTTCTGAGCGGCTGCTTTTCCGTACGCACCTCGACGGGCGGGCGGCCGGGCGCGGGGGATGAGCGCGATCCGACCGGGCGCGCGGTCTCCGAGGCGCGCGGGCTTGGCGCATCGGCGCCGGGAAAACCGTGGGTGGACGGAACCGCGGGGCCGGGCGACGCGACGCAGTCGCTCACGTCGGAAACGTACGTGCGCGTCGCCGAAAGCGCGAACCCGGCCGTCGTCAACATCTTCACCACGATGGAGCTGTCCGTCGGCATCGGCGATCCGCTCGGCATCTTCTCCGTGCCGGTCGGCGAGGAGGGCTCGTTTCAGGCGACGTCCCTTGGCACCGGATTTTTCATCCACCCCGACGGGTATCTGGTCACCAACGCGCACGTCGTCGCCAAGGCCGACAACGTGTACGTCTTCCTGCACGACCGCTCGCAGGCCAGGGAGGTGCGCGTCGTCGGCATCGATCCCATTACCGACCTGGCGCTTTTGCACGTCGCGACGAGCGATCCCGTGCCGTATCTGGCGCTGGCCGATTCCGACGAGGTTCGCATCGGCGATATCGTCGTCGCGATCGGCAATCCGTTCGGCCTCGATTACTCGATGACCACCGGCATCATCTCCGCGAAAAACCGCGTGCTGTCCGTCGGCAGCCGGCGAGGGCTGTACGAAGATTTCTTGCAGACCTCCGCGCAGATCAACCCCGATGCCGACGGACAGCTCCATCGTGG
>JAIOHV010000182.1 GCA_019912885.1 bacterium | reverse complement strand
CGGTTATCGTCGCGAGCGTCGCGCCGCCCGCGATGCCGGCCGCAAGCAATCAGCCGTCAGCGGTCAGCGATCAGCCGACCGTTCCCGTGCCGCCGCCCGCCGCGCCGGAGCCGCCGGCTGTCGCACCGGTCCCGGTCGCGGAGCCGGAGGAAGCCTCCGACGATGATTCTCCGGGCGTCACCGCCATCGCCGCCGTGCCGGAAGATAAGGGCGAGCAGCTCACGGATCAGCAGATCAAGGGCGTCATCGCCTCGCGCGTGAAAATTTTCACGCACTGCTTTTTCATGGGCGTTCGCGAAAATCCGAAGATGTCCGGTTACGCGATGATGAACTTCACCATCAACCCGAACGGCTCGGTGGGCGCGGCGTATCTGAAATCGTCGAGCCTCGCGAGCCCCGTCGCGGAAGACTGCCTTGTCGCGCGCATGAAGCGCGTCCAGTTCCCGTCATTCAACGGCAAGCCGCAGGACGTGTCGTTCCCGTTTAAATACATTCAGTAGGCGGGGGGAACCTGGGTGCGCGGGCGTCCCGCCTGCTTGGCGACGCGACGGATCGCGTAGACGACGCGTCTTACCGACGCGCCTTCAAAAACTTCGCTCGCGTCTTCCCGCACCGGCCGCTTCCCGGGACCGCAGGTGTCCTCACCTGCTTCGATGCGATGACGCCATCCGTCGCACCTTCGCGCCGCCACCCGCTCCCTCACGGTGGCGGCTCCGACGTCCCCGCTTTCCGAAACACCCCCACGCAGATCCCGCCGCCGAGGTCCACGACCGCCGGTTCGAACGCCGCGCGGAACGCGGGATCGCCCGCGAGCGCCGCGTCCACGCCCACAAGACGCACGCGATTCCAGTCAAAGCCCGCCGTGTCGCACTTATCCTGCGCGGCGCCCGCGGCGATGGGAAAATACGCATCCACGCCGCCCGCAAGAACGAGCGGCGTCGTCGCCCACACGCGATGCCCCGGGCGCTCGGAGGGTTTGCGTTCGCCGTCGTGCGCGACGGACGCGGTGACGATGCCAAGCGGATCGAAGATGCGCCGGTCGAGGTTCTCCCAGCCGATCTCGCCTACGGCTCCCACCGCGACGATCATCTCCTCCGGCAGAACGGCGACGGCCATGCTGACGAGCTTCGGCCGAAACGGCGCGCTGCGATTGGTGGCGTGCGTGAACGAGGCGTCGAAACAGGCGAGGGCGGCAAGGCCGATCGCGACGGCGCCCGCAACGCGCGGCGATCCTCGCCCCGGCGTGGGTTGCGATGTCGGTGCCCGCGATGTCGGTGCCGCGAGCGCCAGCGAGCGGTCAGCGCCGCCCCGTCTCGCCGGTTCCGATGTCGGTGCCTGCGACGTCGGTGCCGCGAGCGCCAGCGAGCGGTCAGCCCCGCGCCACCACGGCGGCAATTTTCGCAAGGCGACAGCCGCGAGCAGCACGATCCACGGCGTGAACAGGCGCATCGGGTTGCCCGTCGATCCGCCGACCCACACGTAGTACGCACCCCACACAAGAGTTGCAATTGCCACGCCCTTCGCGACGCGATCACCCTTTCGCGTCGCGGCGAGAATGACGAGCAAGGGCAGGGGCCAGCCGCCCCAGCGCGCGATCTCCCAAAGCTGCGCGAAGCCCTGGGCGATCACCGCCGGCCCGCCCGCCTTGGCGTAATACGTGTTCGGAAGCGCGTTGCCGTAATACGCGAGGCGGAAGATCTCCACGCCCGCGACGCCGGCAAACGAGATCGCGGCGGCGACGAGGATCGAGCGGCGGTTGACGCCCGCGTACCACGCGATCGCAAACAGCAGCAGATTGAACGCGAGCGCGTCCGGCCGCGTCGCAAAATGCAGCGCCGCCGCGATACCGGCGATAACGCCGTCGTTGCATTCGAAAAGCCTCCACGCGGTAACGATCGCGCACAGGGCGACAAGCACGGTCTCCAGGCCCCAGCCGGTTGTATCCACGAACCCCGGCAGCACCGCGAGCACGAAGACGGGAACGATATTGCGCGTCCATTGCCAGGCAACCCAAAGGACGCCGAGGCCAAGCACGATCTGCACGATCGGCACAACCTGCGGCAGCTTCGCGCCGAAGATCGCGTACAGCCCCGCGAGGAAAAGCGTCCACGCGAGGTTCGTGATGCCCTCGACGCGCTCGCCCGCATTGAAGACGAGTCCGTGTCCGTTCACGAGATTCGCCGCGTGGCGATAGCTGATGAAAGCGTCTTCGTTCGACGCAAACCGCGTCGCCTGCCAGTTCATTGCGATGAAGATCGCCGCGACGCAAAGCGCCGCGACGAACTCCGGACGAACGGCATTGTTGGCGCGCGGCGCGTCGGGCAAGGGCGACTCCAAAATGAAAACGGCCCCGCCGGGGGGCGGGGCCATTCTTGCGAATGTCGCTGGTTTCGGAAAGCGCGGCGAACGACCTTGCGGAACAGGCGTTCGGCGCTCCCAGGCGCGCCGCTACTCCTCCAGGCGCGCGCGCAGCATCGGGGGGTTCGCCAGCCAGCGCAGAACCTTGAACGGCGACCACGCCAGCAGGCACTTGCGCCACCACGCGTCGGAGACGGCGTAGACGATGTTCGTCGCCGCGCCGGCCGTCACGTGCCGCGGGCGCCAGAAGTTCGAGGCGTAGCGGCCGTAACGAAGGCGCGCACGCACCTGTTTTTCGGTCAGCTCCGATTTTTCGAGCGCCGCCTGGAACTCTTCGGCCGCCTTCTGCCGCGCCTTGAAGAGCATCATCTGCACGCGCGACTGCACATTGACCTTGCCGTCGCCGGTCGTTTCGATCGGCAGGAATATCGCGTCGGGATATTTGCCCGTCACGTACGACTGCACGCCGTCAGACACGCCGGAGGAGGGCATGCAGCCGAACGGCTTCACCGAGACGGTCATGTGGTTGACCTTGTCCTCGACGAAATGAATCAGCTTGCCGACCTCCATGTGCCCTTCGCCGCCTCGGACGCTGTTGTCGTAGTGCCGGCCGGCCAATTGGGCGATCTCTTCGAGGTTCGGCAGGTGGTAGTTGTAAAGACCGAGCGCCTTCGCGTACATGTGGAAGTGCACGCGCAGCGCCTTGTCCGCGATGGCCAGGCTGATGAGCGTCTTCGCGGCGTTCTTGCCGCGCAGGCCCTTGCGCCCGCCGTCTTCCTCGCGAAGCTCCAGGCGTTTCAAGCGGTCGAACTTGTTCTCCCAGATCATGAACAGCAGCCAGTTGGTGACACCCTGGATGTCGACCTCCGCGCCTTCCTGCTCGAGGAACTTTTGCAGGCCGTAGTTGCCGTCGCCCTCGGTCGTCATCGCCCAGAATTCGCCGATGACCGAGACGACCGGCTTCGGGCGCAAGCGGTCGAGCTTCACCTCTTTCAGCACCTTGCGGCAGCGCCACAGCGCAACGATGATCGATTTTTTCGCCGCGAGCGCGTCGGAGAGGATGACGCGGCACTCGGCGAGCGCCTTGTCCGTCGCGCCCTTTTCGACCTCGTACGGACGGATGCGATAAGCGACGAGGTTCAGCACGTCGCCGGCCATGATCGAACGCACGAGCGTGAACGCGAACTGCTGGTCGATCTTCAGGCCCTCGTCGTCGCCGGTCGCCTGCTTGAGGCCGCCCTGCTGCTGGAAAAGCATGACGCGGAAACCGTCGAAGCCCGCGTCGCGTAGCGCCTTGCGGTACTCCGTGACGTACATGCCGAAGCGGCATGGCCCGCACGCGCCGGCCGTGACGAAGATGTTTTTCTTCTTGATCTCGTCCGCGGACAAGCCCAGGTCGTCGCGCAGGTGCGTCAGGTGTTTCACGAGGTTGCCGACCGTGTAATACGTCGGGTTGCATTGCCCGCGGTTGCCGAACTCCTTGCCGAATTGCAGCGCCGCGTTGTCCGGGCAATCCATCGCCTTCACGCGATAGCCAAGGCCCTTGAGCGCCGCGACGATCAGCGTGTCGTGCGCGTGCGTCAGGCCCGAGACGAGCAGCGTCGTATCGTCGCGCTCCGATGCCTTGAAGCTTGGATCGACCATGTTGTCGGTCCAATACTTCCCGTCGTCGCCAAGCCCCAGGCTCTCGGCCTCGCGCCTCGCGAATTCCTCCACCGAAAGGTGCGTCTGCGTCATGACCAAATCCTCCGTTCGTTCCAAATTGACGGACGTTCGATAAACAATTTCATCGCCGCGGCTCAAAGCTCACCGCTTCCGCGGTCAGCTCGCCGGATCGGTACGCCGCCACGCGGCGCGCGAGCTCCTCGCGCCGCCGGCGCTTGTCGGCCAGTTCCTCTTCGTATCGCTTCAGCGTGTACGAATACGTTTTCGTGCGGATCTTGATCGTGCCGGACGGCTTGTTTGCGTCCACGTCGTGCAGCGCCGCGTACGGCGTCTTCGACGCGGTGACGACCGCATCGATGATGCCGTAGGTCGGCGCGTCGTGCCCGCACTTGAACGACGACAGATCGAGGATCGCGACGTTCGGATGATGCGCCGCGACGATCGCGCCCCACACCTTTTGGGACGAGTTGACGGAGTAGTTTTCCGGCCACACGTCGTCGATCGACAGCGGGTCCTCGCCCTCTTTCCAGTATTTCGCGAGCCACTTCGGGTTTTTTGGCAGGCTGCGGATCGACAGGATGGGGTAGCCCAGGATCTGCAACTCGTCCGGGATGCCGTGATTGAGGCCCGGATCGCTATGATACGGCCGGCCGATCATGAGCACCGCGACGCGATCCTCGCGCTCGACCTGCTCCAGAATCTCGGTGCCCTTTTCCTGGAGGATGCGATCGAATTCGCCGATCGCGGCGAAGCCCTGATCGACGGCGAAATCGGATTCGTCCTCCGTGACGCGAAGGCGCTCGCCGAAGGTCTCGAACATCACGCGCTTCAGGAGGTTCGGTTCCTCGAACGTCACCGCCGGATCGAGATATTCAATGTTCGCGCGCTTGAAGAAATCCACCTCTTTCGTGAACGCGGCCTTGATGACGTTCGGCGTGCCGGCGACGATGGGGCAGGAGGCGTTGTCCATCGTGGAGCTGACCCAGGAGGGGATGTGCGTGATGCAGGGGAAGAAGATGTAGTCGAGAGGGCCGACCTTCGGGTCCGTGTGCTTGTGGAAGATCAGCTCGTGGATGTGCGCCTGCACCACCTTCGACGGGTAGCACGGGTCGATCGCGCCATATTTGCCGCCCTCGGTGAACATCTCCTCGCTCGAGGTGTCGCTGAAGATCACGTTGCGCCGTGCAAGGCCGAGCGTCTCGAAATACGTACGCCAGAAGGGGCCCGTGGAATACATGTTCAGAACGCGCGGCATGGCGACGCGGATCTCCTTGCGAAACGCCATGTCGAGATCGGTCGAACGGGCAAATGGCCGCGTCACCCGCTTTCGCATCACCTTGAAGAGCATGCCGCGCTCGACGCGGTTGTCCTCGATCGCCGAGCCTTCCTCGGGCAGCGCCTCGGGCGTGTAGAACCCGCGGAACGCCAGCTCCGCCTCGTAGGCGACCATGTTCGGGTACTGCTTCTTGAGCACCGCACGGCTCTTTTGCAAAACGACGAGCGCGTCCTTGTCCTCCACCGTGCCCTTCTCGCAGGAGAAGCCGGAGATGTAGCGGCTTGTCGCGCCGTCGGGCGTCCTCGTGTCGATGAACGTGCGGCTGCATTCATTCGGGCAGAAGTGGCAGGTCGTCGTCTCGTCGGTGGTCGTCGTGTATTCGAGCGCGATCGCGGCCTCGAGGCCGATGAAGGATGACGTGCCGTTTCTTTTCACGACGCGCAGCGTCTCCATCGCCGCGCCGATGGCGCCGGCCTCGCCGCAGTGCGGATGCACGCGCACATCGGCGTTTGGAACGCGCGCGCGGATGTAGTCGACCTGCGCCTTCACCGCCGCGAGGTTGCGCTGCGTTCCGCCCTGCAGCAGATAGCGCGTGCCGAACTCCGCGAGGCGCGGCACCTGCACGACGTATTGCCAGATGTTTTTCGGCAGCACCTGCGCAAGGCCCGTCAACATCTCCGAGGCGTTGAAGCCCTCCTTCTGGAAATTCACGCGGTCGGAGTCGAGGAACACCGCGCAGCCGTAGGAGAACTTGGGCGCGAGCTGCGCGTCGAAGGCGACCCTGGCGTAGTCGGTCATTTGCACACCGAACTGGTCGGCCATCGCCTGCAACAGCATGCCGTTGCCCGCGCTGCACTGATTCGACAGCTTGAAGTTGCGGATGTCCCCGTTTTTCAGGAACAGCACCTTGATGTCCTGCCCGCCGACGTCGCAGATGACGTCCACGTCCGGCATGACCATGACGGCGCTGATTTTGTGCGCGACGGTTTCGACGATGTTGACGTCGGATTTCACCGACTCCTCGAGCACGTCCGCGGCGTAGCCCGTCGCGCCGAAGCCGATGATTTCGAGCGTCGCGCCCTGGCCGGCGACCCACTCGCGGAAATCAAGGAGGATTTCCTTCGTGTCCTGGATCGGGTTGCCCTTGGAGATGCGGTAGGACTTCTGGAGAATGTCGCCGTCTTCGTCCACGAGCACGGCTTTGGAGCTTGTCGATCCGCCATCCAGGCCAATGACCGCGCGGACGGTCGTGCCCGGCGAAAGCACGGCGGGCGTGAACGCGGGAACCTTGTAGTCGTCCGTGAAGACGTCGAGCTCCTCGCGCGTTTTCACGAGCGGCGGCCCGGCCGAATCGCCAAGGCGCGCCGAGCGGCCGTTCTGGATGTAGTCCGTGAGGCCGTCGAGCCCCGCGAACTCGCGACGGCCGACCGGATCGGCCAGCCCAAAGCACACCGCGCCGAACGCGGCGTAGTACTCGGCGTTTTTCGGCACGTAGATCAACTCGTCGATCGGCACGTCCTTCGGGTATTCGTAACCGCGTTCGTTCCACGTCTCCGGGATGCGCTTGCGCCAGCACTCGACAAGGAAGGGGAGATAAGCGTTCGGCCCGCCAAGGAGCAACACGTCGTGACGCAGCGTGTTGCCGCGCGTGAGCACCGAAAGGTTCTGGTGAACGATCGCGTCGGCGAGCGAATTCATGATTTCGCCCTGCTCGATGCCGGACTTGACCAGGTTGACGATGTCTGTCTCGGCGAACACGCCGCACTTGGCCGCGACGTGGTGCAGGCGCGTGTCGTCGAACGTCAGATGGCCGAGCGCGTTTTTCGGCAGTCCGACCTTCAACACGCACTTGTCGATCGTGGCGCCGGTGCCGGAAGCGCACTTGTCGTTCATCGAGCAGATGGCCTGTTTGGCGCCGGTTTCGGACTCCTTGAAGATGATGATCTTCGCGTCCTGGCCGCCAAGCTCCACAACCGAGCCGACGCCCGGATGGAACCGTTCGACCGCGAGCGTGACGGCGTTGACCTCCTGCACGAACTTCGCGCCGAGCGGATCGCCAAGCGGCCCCGATCCCGACCCCGTCACGAACGCCTGGATGTCGCGCGCGTGCGGAAATTCGGCGAGCGCGGCCGTCAGAAGTTCAAGGGTTTTTTCGGGTTGGCGGGTTTCGTGGCGCTCGTAGCGCGACCAGAGCATATCCATGGAGTCCGGATCGACAACGACGACCTTGACGGTCGTCGAGCCCACGTCGATGCCAAGGGCCAGGCGCGTCGGATGCTGCACAAAGTCCTCCCCTTACAAAAACGGCGGCCGTTTGCCCGCGTCTCGTGCTTCTGCCCGTTCCATCCCCGGATTGCGAAAACAGGAATTTCAGGAAAGTTGCGAAATACTCCCTTGCCCGATCGGAAAGCCAAAGTCAAAAGGTCGATCGGCTATTCGGAAGCCTTGATACAAAACCCCGGACAAACAGGTCCGGTTAAATTCCGTCCGCCACATTGGCGACGCGAAAATGTCCCGAAATGAAACGCCGATCCGGCGAAATCGTTCCGGGCCTGACCGACGTTTTTCTTTTTATTGCCGCATGATGCCGCATGTCGTCGTCGCGCGCCGCCATGCATTTTTGTTTCATCGCTTACCTGCCCATTATTGCGAAAATTGACTTGCTTTTAAATCCGTCCGTATGCTCGACCTTGTTGGCGTGGCTGCCGATATCGAATGACGGAAACGTAGCGCGCGCGCGCTTCGTACCGGTGCGTCCGGATCGCCGTCCACGTCCGAATGGGAGCTTGAAATCATGAAAACGATCGTCTTCGCCGTTCCGCGAGAAGAGGATCCCGTTGTCTTCACGTTCGCGCCGTTGGCGATCCTCGGCCTGGCCCGGCAGGTGAGGGACGCCGGGTATACGCCCGTCATCCTGGATGGGAAAAAGCTCGGCGACGACTACATGCCGGCGATGGAACGCGCGATCAAGGACGATCCCGCGCTTTTGTGGTGCTCCGGAAAGACCGGCCGGCAGCTTCGCGATCTTTGCGCGTCGGCCAAACTCGCCAAGCAGATCAATCCCGATTTGCCGGTCGCGTTCGGCGGATGGCACGCGTCGATGGACGTGGAACGCACGCTCGCCGCGGACTTCGTGGATTTCGTCATCCGCAACCAGGCCGAACGCCCGCTGCCCTTGCTCATCAACGGCCTTCAGGCCGGGGCGTCGATGGAGGAGTTGCAAAAGATCAAGGGCCTCGCCGGAAAGGATCCCGACGGCCACGTGTGGTACGCGCCCGAAAATGACTGGGAGCGCAACCTGGACGTTTTCGGCTACCTGCCGTGGGAACTTGTCGACATGGAGTTCTACGTCACCGGCGATCACGGCCGCAGCCAGCCCATGACCACCGGCGGCAGGCGCACGATCAATTACACGTTCTCGCGCGGGTGCCACGGCATGTGCAGCTTCTGCCACATCACGGCGCTGTGGAACCGCGCGTGGTTCAGCCATTCGCCCGAACACGCGCTGAACGAAATCGGCCGCCTCGTCAACGAATACAAGGTGGACGGCATCGACTTTCACGACTCCAATTTCTTCACGGGCCTTCCGCGCGCCCGCGCGCTCGTGGATGGCATCATTGAGCGCGGCTACGAATTCCGATGGAAGTGCTCCGTGCGCGCCGACCAGGTGAACGCGTTCGACGACGAATTGATGGACAAGATCGTCCGCTCCGGCGGCCGCGATTTCGCGATCGGTGCCGAGGGCGGCACCAACCGCGTCATGGGCCTAGTGGCGAAAGAGATCGTGCCCAACGACGTCATCGAGTGCTCAAAGCGGTGCGCGAAGTGGGGAATCCTGCCCGAATATTCGTTCATGGTCGGCTTCCCGGATGAGAAAAACTGGGAAGACACCAAGGCGACGCTCGCGTTCATGGCGCGCCTGCGCCAGATCACGCCGAACGCGCTCGCGGAATATTTCTACTACACGCCATTCCCGGGCACGCCGCTTTTCAAGGACTACGCCGCCAAATACATGCCGCGCCACGACACCATCGAGGACTACGTAAAGTTTTCGACCTACAGCGCGAACATGCCGTGGATCGACGACCGCCTGCCGAAGATCCTGAAGATGGCGACGTCGTTCTACTTCCGCTTCGCGATCCCGAACGACGACATGCGCGAACGCATGAAACGCCACGACGCGATCGGCATCGGCCTGCGCGTCATGAACAAGGTCGCCAACTGGCGCGTCAAAAACCGGCGCTACGGCTTCCCGATCGAATACAAACTCGCGCGTTTCGTGAAGGACACGCTCATCCCGAAGTTCGGCGTCGGCTCGCGCCTGAAGGACGTGATGGCGCATTAGGGCAAACGCCGTTCGAAAGGCAAAACACGGTACCGAAAGGCCAAACGCCGTACCAAAGGCCAAACGCCGTACAAAAAGCCAAACGCCGTACCGAATGGCACGGCGTTTTTTGCGTCGTCATCCTGAGCCGGGAGACGTCATCCTGAGCGAAGCGAAGGATCCGGCCGGCCTCTGCCGGCGGCCACGCCTCCACGAATCTCCGCGCTCACGGCAACTCGCGGTAAAACTCCTCCCACGGCGGGCGCTCGGGGCTTGGCGTCGTCTCGGCGTAACCGACCCACACGAACGCGGTGATCTCTTCTTTCCCCTTGTCGATGCCGAACAACTCGTAGCTGCGTGGATCGCGCGTCAGGCCGCCCGTGCCCCAGTGCGAACCGATGCCGCGCGCGTGCAAGGCCAGCATCAGGTTTTGCGTCGCGCACGCGCACGCCGCGTAGTCCTCGCGGGCGCGAAACGCGTCGTCGGTCAGGACGCGCGTCACCACGATGAGCACCGGCGGATCCAGGGTCTTCATGCGCACCGCCTCGTGGCCCGCGTCTGTCGTCGGCTTTTTCAGGTCGGTCGCAATCTCAAGCAGCGCCTTTCGCGTTTCGCGCCCGACGCGCACAAAACGCCACGGCCGCGTCAGTTTGTGATTCGGCGCGTGCGTCGCCGCGTTGATCGCCTCGCGGATCGCTTCGTCCGGCACGTCGTCGGTCTTGAATTTGTAAATCGTCCGCCTTGTGAGCAGCACCTCCATCGCGTCCATCGGTCCTCCACGGAATGAACTCGATCCCGTTCCCTCACACGCCCGTTGCCTCCGGCGGCCAGACGAACTTGTGCATCTGCAACTGAAAGCGCGCGGGCAATTTGTCATCGAGCATCCAGCGCACCACGTCCGCGCGGTCGAGCGCATCGAACACGGTCGAAATCAACACGGCGCATTTCGCGCCAAGGTCGTATTCGCGAATCGTGTCGCGCGCATATTCGTAGTCGCGCCGGCTGGCGAGCACGAACTTCACCTCGTCGATCGGCTTGAGGAGGGCGATGTTCTCCCGCCGGTTTTTCGGCTCCTCGCCGGAGTCCGGGCACTTGATATCCATGATGACGCGCACGCGCGGATCGACGACGCCGATGTCGTGCGCGCCCGCGGTTTCCAGCAGCACGGAAAAGCCGTCGTCGCAAAGGCGCGCCAGCAGCGTCGGAACATTTTTTTGCGCGAGCGGCTCACCGCCGGTCACCTCCACGAGCGAAACGCCGTGCGTCGCCACCTCGCGCGCGATGGCGTCGATCGTCATAGTCTCGCCGCCATGAAACGCGTACGCCGTATCGCACCACACGCAACGCAACGGACATCCGGTCGTCCGCACAAAGACGCACGGCAGCCCCGCGAACGTCGACTCTCCCTGGATGGAAAGGTAGATCTCCGTAACGCGCAGCTTATTCGCGCCTACGTCGTCCGGGTTCGTTTCGTTTATTCGATTCATCATCTGCGTAATCCGCGGATGCCTTCCTTCACGCGTACCGCGTCGGATCGGCCACACCCGCCTCTTCAAATCCGCGCCGGCGCAGCACGCACGCGTCGCAACGCCCGCACGCCGCGCCGTCCGCGGCCGGGTCGTAACAGGAGTGCGTCAGCGAAAAATCGACACCGAGCGATAAGCCTTTCCGGATGATGTCCGCCTTGCCGAGCTCGATGAGCGGCGTGCGGATGGCGAATCGATCTCCTTCGACACCGGCGCGCGTGCCTAGATTCGCGGCGCGCTCGAACGCGCGGATGAATTCGGGACGGCAGTCGGGATAGCCGGAGTAGTCGATGTGGTTCACGCCGATGAAGATCTCGCGCGCGCCGCTCGTCTCGGCGAACGCCAGCGCGTACGCAAGAAAGATCGTGTTGCGCGCGGGGACGTAGGTGACGGGGATGCCGTCCGCCATTTCGGCCGCGTCGCGGTCCTTGGGCACCTCGATGTCGCCCGTCAGCGCCGAGCCGCCGAACGCGCGCAGGTCGATGTCCGCGATCACGTGGCGCTTCGCGTCAAGCATCCGGGCCACCACGCGCGCGGCGTCGATCTCGAACGCATGCCGCTGCCCGTAGCGAAATGTCAGCGCGTTGATGTCGTACCCCTCCGCCCGCGCGATCGCCCCGCACGTCGCCGAGTCGAGCCCGCCCGAAAGGAGCACGACCGCGCGCTTGTCGACCTCTTCCAACAACGCTCATCTCCCCCGCGCCGGCGCGGCGCGTTAAGGAACATGCTCCCGCACGATGCGGCGTGTGGCAAGGGCCGCGACGGGTGCGTGTTTTCTGTTGACACCCGATCAGGCATTTCTTACGCTTACAAGTAAGAAAGGAAGGCGATCATGCGCATCACGTCCAAAGGCCAGGTCACGATTCCCCAAAAAATTCGGGAAAAGGTTGGCATGCTGCCGGATACCGAAGTCGAATTTATCGTCGAAGGAAACGCCGTAAAAATCGTTCGCGCAAAAAGCAAAAAGAAACTTTCGCGCGGCGAAAAAATCGTGCGTCGATTGACGGGATCCGGAACGATTAAAATGACCACGGACGAAATTCTCGCCTTGACGCGCGGCGAATGACACAGGTTCTCGTCGACAGCAGCGTCATTCTCGATATTGCCACGCGCGACGCGCGGTGGTTTGAGTGGTCACGAGAAACGCTCGCGCGCGTCGCGGAAAAAAGCCAACTCGTTATTAACCCCATCATTTTCGGAGAAGCTTCGGTTCGCTACGCAACCATTGAGGAAGTCGAGTCGTTTCTTCCGTCCGCGGAATTTCGGCGCGAACCGATCCCTTACGATGCCGCGTTTCTCGCGGGAAAGGCTTTCGTCCGCTATCGTCGTCACGGTGGGAGCCGACGATCGCCGCTGCCCGACTTTTTTATCGGAGCGCACGCGGCCGTCGCGGGTTATCAGCTTTTAACGCGCGACGCGACGCGGATTCGCCATTATTTCCCCACCGTCAAAATCATTTCGCCGTAAGAGGATCGCCCATGACCGCCGTCAACGCCTGGGCCGCGAAGGCCGCGAAAGGACCGCTCGTCCCGTTCACCTACGATGCGCCCGCGCTCGGGCCGAACGACGTGGAAATCGACGTCACGCATTGCGGCATCTGCCACTCGGACATTCACGTCATCGACAACAACTGGCACATCACGGACTACCCGTGCGTGCCGGGGCACGAGGTCGCCGGGCGCGTCGCCGCGATCGGCGACGCCGTGCGTCATCTCGCCGTGGGCGACCGCGTCGGCCTCGGCTGGCAGGCCGGGTCGTGCGGCGCGTGCGAGTGGTGCGTCTCGGCGCGCGAAAACCTATGCCCCGATTCCGTCGCGACATGCGTCGGGCATTACGGCGGATACGCCGACCGCGTCTTCGCCGACGCGCGCTTCGCGTTCAAGCTCCCCGATGCGCTGAATTCGGAGACCGCCGCGCCGTTGCTGTGCGGCGGCATCACCGTCTACTCGCCGCTTCGTCACTACGGTATCACCGCGAACATGCGCGTCGGCGTCGTCGGCATCGGCGGGCTCGGTCATCTGGCGATCCGTTTCGCGCGCGCGTTCGGCTGCGAGGTCACCGCGTTTTCGACGTCGCCGGCCAAGGAAGCCGAGGCTCGCGACATGGGCGCCCATCATTTCGTTCCCACGCACGACGCCGGTGCGCTGAAATCAAGGCGAGACTCGCTCGACTTCATTCTCTCGACCGTGCACAACGCGCTCGACTGGACCGCGTACATCGACGCGCTTCGCCCGGATGGCCGCCTGTGCCTTGTCGGCGGACCGCCCGAACCCGTGTCGTTCCCCTCGTTTGCGCTGATCGGCGGTCAGAAAAGCGTGTCGGGCAGTGTCATCGGCGGGCGCGCGCGAATCAACGAGATGCTCGATTTCGCGGCTCGCCACGGCATCGGCGCGATTTGCGAAACGATGCCGTTGGCCGATGTGAACGCCGCATTGACCCGCGTGCGCGAGGGGCGGGTGCGTTACCGCATGGTGTTGACGCGATAGGAAACGCATGACCGACCGAACGCGGACCCGGCCCCGGGGAGCGGCGTTGCGCGCGCATTTCGCCGACGTTTGGCGTCGTCTCGCGACGGATCGGGACGCCCGCATCGAAGCGCTTCTCGATCTGATCCGCTATCCGGCTTTCGCGATCCTTTTCCTTACAGCCTTTACCGTCACCGGCGACGCACGACGCGAGCGAGTTCCGGCCGACGAAGCGCGTATCGCCGAGATCGTCTTTTTGCCCGACGATCCGGGGGCGCGGGTGGGCGCGGCGGCCCTCATCTTGGCGATTGTCGGCGCGCTCATCTCGCTTGCCGACGTGGCGCGGGGCCGCCGGTCGCGCGGCGTCGGTCTTTTATTCGTGCCAATGCTGCTTGCGGCCGTATTCGTGCAAGCAGACGCGGCGTTTTCGCTCGCCGCGGTCCTCACGATCGCACTCGCCCTCTTTGGCAAGCTCGTCGATCACGTGGATGTGACGGATGGACTGTCCGCGCCGATCCCGCTTTTCGCGCGCGTCCCTCTCGCGTTGCTTGCCGCCGGGTCGATCGCACTTGCCGTCGCGCTGACCTCGCATGTGCCCGCGGTCGCGCCCGCGACGTGGGCAGTCTTCCTGGTCCTCGCGTTTGCGTCGCTCGGTTTCGACGCGCGCCGCGCGATTTCGCTGACGGGCACGATCGCGCTTTTCGTCGCGGCCGGGGGCATCGCCTATTTCTCGATCGCGTCTTCCGACGCCGTCGCCGGGGAGGCCGCGACGACGCTGTCGTTTCTTGCGCTGGCGGGCGCGCTTTTCGTGTCGGCGTTCCGCCGTATCGACGTCGCCCGCGCGCCGAATCTCGTGATTCTCGGCGTGATTCTCGCGACGCTTGGGGGTGTGGAATGGACGCTGGCGTCGGCGGATCGATCTCGGATCGAGGCGCCGCCCGAAAGTCCGGCCGGCACGCCCGCGGCCGATGATGAAATGTATCAGGGCTGGCTTCGCAAGGCCGATGCGATTTACATCGGCAAGGTGATTCCGCCGCGATTCATGCGCGGGATGAACGAAACGTGGTTTGTCGAGGTCGGCCGCATACGCGGCGCGCGACCGTTGTACGAAAAACCGCCGGGAGCGATCCGTGTTGTGGCCATCGGATCGTCTTCGACGGAAGGGTGGGGCATTGACGACGACAAAATGATCTGGACGGCGCGGTTGCAATCGATGCTGCGCGACAGGGCCGCGGACGAAACCCTGAGCGTCGTCAACGCCGGAATCGGCGGAACAACCACATTCCGCATGATGCTGAATCTGAAACACGAAATGATCCGGTATGACCCGGATGTCGTCATCGTGTACGCGGGACACAACGACAAGAATTATTCCTACGGGCGGTATACGGACCGGGAACTTTTCGACCTCGCTCAGGTGTTCGGCGTTGACCCCCGCGAGATCAAGCCTGTGCGGGAGTACCGCTCCGTTTCCGCCGCCGGTGGGGCGGATCCGCCGGAAATGATCCCGCGGGCAAGCGATCGGCTCCGCGCGGCGTTATCGCGATCGGCCGCATACCGGGCGCTGCGGGAGTTCATCCTGGGCGCGCGGGACCGTTTTCGCCCGCCACCGCCCATCGGCGCGAGCGATCAACCGCGCGCCGTGCCCATCGAGGATTTCGTGGCCAATCTCCGGGACATGCTCGATATCTGCAGGCGATCCGGAGCGCGGCTGGTCCTTGTCGCCGAGGCCGAATCGCCGCGCTCGTTCGATCCGTACGATATCGCGCTAACGGATTTCGCCAGGCGCCATGCCGTCCCGTACCTGCTCGGCGATCGCGTGCTTGACGACGAATGCGGTGGCGTGACCGACTCGTTATTCTTGGACGATGTGCACCTGACCGCCGTTGGCCACGAATGCCTGGCTCGTGGGTTGGCGCGACTATTCGCGGAAAACGAGATCATCCCCCTTCCGTTCCGCGCCGAAATGACGCTGCCCGGGAGCGGTTCGCCATGACATGCCACGATCGGCCAGCGCGCCTTCGGCGAAACGTAGCGATATTCGTTGCGACTTTGGTGGCGTGGGGCTTGCTTGGGTGGGGACTTGGCACCGCGAGTTTCCGATCAACCGCCGCGGGCGCCGCGCCGATTTCGCGCCTGATCGAGTTCTGGTCGAGGCACAAGGGGCCGGAGCGCGATGAGATCTTGTTGTACTTTGCCCGGCGCATGACGAACGCCGGCGACCCGTTGTACCGGTCGATGCTGCCGGAAATTTCGGCCGCGCTCTTTCAGACTGGCGGCGCCGATGCGGCGATCAGCGAGCTCGGCAAGGTTCCGGAAAACGAGCGATCAAGCGCGATCTTCGAGCAAGCCGTGACCGCCGTGGCCGAACGCGCCCTTGACGCGGACGAACCGGGCATCGCCCAGGCCGCACTCGATCTCGCGCCGGATTCGGCTCGCGCGAGCGCGCGGCTTGCGTCCCTGCCGGCGCTCATCGATATCGCCCATGTCCAGAATCGCATCGACGCGGCGGCGCAGGAAGTCGGAAGCGCGTTCAAATCCGGCGCGGGCGCCGGCGAGGCCGTGGAGAATTTTCGCGCGCGCGTTCACGAACTGGCGGCGCGGCCCGCCGGTGCGCGTGCGTCATTTGCGCGGCGTTGGCCGAACCGCGCGGGCGCCTGGATTCGATTTGTGGCCGCCTGGGAAGCGCCCTCGCCGGGTATCGTCTCGCAATTTTTACCCGAGATCATCGAGCACTCCGAATCCACGGACGGTGGTGCCGCGGCCGTAGAATGGCTGCCGTCCGCGGTGCCGGTCGTGGCCGAATCGGCCGAGCGGACCGCGGCGTTCCGATCGGCCCTCCAGGCGATCGGCGATACGCCCGCCATTCGGTGCATCGTCGATTATCTCGATGCGGCGGCGCTCTTTCGCCAGACGGGCGACGCGGCGCGTGCCCGGTCGAAGCTGGACGAAAACGTGATGGGGCGGACCGCCTGCGAGTCCGTCGAAGGGCACGCGCGTTACCTGATCGAACAAGCGGCGACAGTGCCGCCGGCGGCGCCGGATGCGCAGCCTCCGCAATGAGCGAACACGCGCCCCGCCAAACCGATTCGCTGACGCGCATCGCCGTTTACCCGCTCGCGGCGGCGGGATTTGTCGCCGCCTACGCGGCCGGCGTCGCCACGATCCGCGCGGGGTATTCGCAGATGGAGCGTTCGATGGCCGACACGCTCCTCGCGCAAGACGATCCATTTAGCCGCGTGGCGATCGCGGCGGCCGTTTTCGCTGCGCTCGGCGCGGCGCACGTCGCGACCGACATCGTCCGGGGACAGCCCACGCGCGGGATCGGCGTCTTGTGTCTGCCGATGCTGCTGGTCGCCGCGTTCGTCCCGTCGTCCGACGCGCTCGTCCTTGCGGTCGCCGCAACGATGGCCCTTGTCGCCGGCCGCCGCCTGATCGAAAACGCCGATCTTCCGCGCCCTGTCGCGCCGCGCGCCTGGCCGCGATCGCTGCGTTTCCTCTACGTCCCGGCGTTGATCGCTCTCGTCCTTCTCGCCGTTTCCGTTTGCCGTGTTCCGGCCCGATTTTGGGTGGCCCCGGCCGTTTTCGCGTTGTTCGCGATTGTGTCCGCGTTGTCGCTTGGTCCGCGCGGCCGCGCGCTCCTCGCGGTGGAGGGGATTGTCGCATTCGTACCGCTTACCGGCGGCATCGTTTACGCCCTGATGC
>JAIOHV010000181.1 GCA_019912885.1 bacterium | reverse complement strand
GTGCAGGAAGGTGCGATGTATCACGAGGACGTCGCGAATATTTTCGCCGGGCTGGATATTGACATCGACGCCACCGACGAGTTCGGCCAGACCGTCGTGCACATGGCCGCGCTGATGGGGCGCGACGAAATGCTGCGCGCGCTTGTCGCCAAGGGCGCGAACATCAACGCGCGCGACCGATGGGGCAACACGCCCTTGCACAAGGCCGCGTTTCGCGGATTCGCATCGACGGTCGAGCTGCTCCTTCACGCGGGCGCGGCGGCCGGCGCGAAAAACGACGAAGGCCGCACGCCGGCCGACGAGGCGCGCCGCAACCGCAAGGCCGATGTCGCCGAGACGATCGACAAGCGCGCGTAGCGCCGGCTAACGCCACGGGAACCGATGACGACACCCGACAACGATCCATCGCCGCGCCGACTGTTTCTCGTCGACGGATCGGGATTCATCTTCCGCGCGTTCTACGCGATTCGCCGCCTCTCGACATCCGGGGGCGTGCCGACGAACGCGGTGTACGGTTTCGCGCAGATGATGCAAAAACTCATGCGCGACGAGCGGCCGACGCACGTCGCCGTCGTGTTCGACACCAAGGAGCCGACGTTCCGCCACGCGATCGATCCGGCGTACAAGGCCAACCGAACGGAGCCGCCGGACGACCTGATTCCGCAGTTCGAAATCATCCGCAAGCTTGTGGACGCCTACGGGTGGCGGCGGCTGGAGATGCCGGGTTTCGAGGCGGACGACATCATCGCGACGCTCGCGGACGAAGCGCGCGGCAAGGGCTACGAGGTCGTGCTCGTCTCGTCCGACAAGGATCTGTGCCAGCTCCTTGCCGAAGGCGTCACGATGCTCGACACGATGAAAGACCGGGTGACGACGCACCGCGATCTCGCCGAGCGCTTCGGCGGCGGGCCGGAGGTCGTGGTCGATTTTCTCGCGATGGCGGGCGACACGTCGGACAACGTGCCGGGCCTGCCCGGCGTCGGCGAAAAGACCGCCGCCAAACTCATCGCGCAGTTCGGCTCGCTCGACGCGGTGCTCGCGCGCGCGGACGAGATTCCCGGGAAGCTCGGCGAGAAGATTCGCGACAACAAGGACAAGGCGCTGCTTTCGCGGCAGCTCGTCGCGATCAAGCGCGACCTGCCGATCGATCTTGCGCTCGACGAATTGCGCGTCGCCGAGCCGGACAAGGAAACGCTGCGCGCGTTTTTCACGGAGTACGAACTTTCGAGCCTGCTGCGCGCCATCGATGACGCCGCGCCGCCCGCGCCCGCGAAGGCCGCGGCGTCGGCCGTCTCGCGCGAGAAATACCATCTCGTGCTGGCCGAGCCGGATCTCGCCGCGATGATCGATCGCCTCGCGAAGGCTGGGCGATTTGCGTTCGATCTCGAAACGACGAGCCCGGAACCGATGCGCGCGCGCATTGTCGGCCTGTCTTTTTGCTGCGGCGACGACGACGCGTATTACGTGCCGGTCGCGCATCACTATCTGGGCGTGCCGAAGCAATTGTCGCCCGATTTCGTGCTCGACCGGTTGCGCGCGCTCATGGCCGACGCGAAGGCGCGCAAGATCGGGCAGAACATCAAATACGACTGGATCGTGCTGGCGAACGCGGGTGTCGAGGTAGCCGGCGTCGAGACGGACACGATGATCGCGTCGTATCTGCTCGACGCGGACGCGGCGACGCACGGCATGGACGCGCTCGCCAGGCGTTATCTCGAACACGACACGATCAAATACCGCGACGTCACCACGATCGGGCGCGGCAAGCAAAAGGGATTCGACGAGGTGGACGTGGAAACGGCGCGCGACTACGCCGCGGAGGACGCGCACGTCACCTGGCTGCTCGCGGGGATTCTCGACAAGCGCCTAGACGGCGAGGGCATGCGCAAGCTGTTCCACGAACTGGAGATGCCGCTTGTGGAGGTGCTCGTTTCGATGGAGCGGCACGGTATGCTGGTCGATCCGAAGCACTTCGCGAAGCTGTCCGAGGCGATGACGCGCGACCTGGCGCTGCTTGAAAAACGCATCTGCGGCGAGGCGGGGTGCGACTTCAATCTCAACAGCCCCCGGCAGGTCGCCGAGGTTTTGTTCGAGCGCCTGAAACTGCCGACGGGCAAGAAGACAAAGACAGGTTATTCGACCGACGTGCAGGTGCTGGAAAGCCTCGCTCCATTGCATATCGTCGCGAAACTCATGCTCGATTACCGGGCACTGCACAAGCTGAAGAGCACATACGTTGATACGCTGCCGCAGCTCGTCAATCCGAATACCGGCCGCCTGCACACGAGCTTTCACCAGTCCGTTGCGGCGACGGGGCGCCTTTCGTCGTCCGATCCGAATCTGCAAAACATTCCGATCCGCACGAACGAGGGCCGGCGCATTCGCGAGGGATTCATCGCCGCGCCCGGGCATCGGCTGCTGGCCGCCGACTACTCACAGGTCGAGTTGCGCATCCTCGCGCATATGTCGCATGACGCGGCGATGCGCGCGGCGTTCCTCGCCGGCGGCGACATCCACCGCGCGACCGCCGCGGAAATCTTCGGCGTGGCGCCCGACGGCGTGACGCCCGAAATGCGCCGACAGGCCAAGGCGATCAACTTCGGCATCGTGTACGGCATGGGCGCGTTTCGCCTCGCCAACGACCTCGGCATCTCGCGCACGGACGCGCAGGCGTTCATCAACGCCTATTTCGAACGCTTCGCCGGCGTCCGCGCGTTCATCGACAGGTGCGTCGAGTCCGCGCGCACGAAAGGGTATGCCGAGACGATCATGGGGCGCCGCCGCGCGATCCCGCAGCTTCGGTCGGGTAATCGCAACGAGATCGCGTTCGGCGAGCGTCTCGCCGTGAATTCGCCGATTCAGGGCTCCGCCGCGGATATCATCAAGCTCGCGATGATCCGCCTGCACGCGAAAATCCGCGACGAGAGATTGCCGATGGCGATGGTGTTGCAGGTGCACGACGAGCTTGTCTTCGAGGTGAAGGACGAATTCGTCGAACAGGCGACGTCGATCGCGATCGACACGATGCAAAACGTGGTCACGCTCGACGTGCCGCTTGTTGTCGATGCGCGCGCCGCGGCCAACTGGTCGGAGGCGCACTGATGGCGCGCCTTGGCCGCGCGGCCATCGTCGCGCGGCTCGTCCTTGTCGTCGCGGTCGTCGCGGGTGCCGCGTTTCTCTACGAGCGATTCGGCGGCGGCGGAGGCGATCCGTTCCGTTCGCTTCCCACGCCGGAAAAGTCGGACGGCGGCGGCAAGCCCGGTTTTTTCGATCGCCTGACCGGCGCCGGCGAGCCGCGCGTGGCGGACGGCGCCGAGCGCAAGGCGCGCGTCGCGTCGGTCATCGACGGCGACACCGTCGTGCTCGACGATGGCGCGACCATTCGCTACATCGGTATCGACACGCCCGAAAAAGACGAGCGGTTTTTCGAGGAGGCGGCGCTCGCCAACCGCCTGCTCGTCGAAGGGCGCGACGTGCGCGTCGTCGAATGCGCGGCGCGGCCGATCGACAAATACGGGCGGCGCCTCGCGCGCGTCACGGCGGACGACATCGACGTGACGCACGAGCTTTTGGCCGCGGGGCTTGGCGCGCCGTTTCTGGACTCCGAATGCCTGGGGCGTGAAGCGCTCGACGAATACGTCGATGCGTCGATCGACGCGTGGAGCCGCGGCGAGGGGCTTTTCGCCGGGCGCGCGGGCGAGGTCGTTTCCGCGGACAAGTCGAATCGCGCGATCGGCGATCTCGCGATGGTCTGCGGGCGCGTCCGTTCGGTGCACCGAAGCGAAAAGGTGACGCACCTCAATTTCGGCGCGGACTGGAAAAGCGATTTCACGGTGACGATCTTCGCGCGCGACGTCCCCCTCCTTGCGAAAAGCGCGCGTCTTGACGACCTGCGGGGCCGGGAGGTCGTCGTGTTCGGCAAGGTTCGATCGCGCAACGGGCCGGACATCATCGTCACCGCGCCAAGGCAGTTGCGCGCGGTGGAGTCGTGCTCCAACGTAAAGTAGAACGGGGTTGCGACATCGTCGCCCGGAGCGTTCATGCATCGTCATCCTGATCGAAGCGAAGGATCCGGCTCGCCGGCGTTTCCGGCCACGCGTCAACCGGGACGAGGCCAGATCCTTCGGCTCGCTTCGCTCCCCTCGGGATGACGAAACCAAAGCGCGCGGCAAAATCAAGACATGCGGTTTGCTAGACGAACGCCCGCGCCGATTTCGCGGCGCGGGCGTTTGTCATTCGCGCTCGTTTTTCAGAACCGTACGTAGAACACGATGGCCGCCTCATGGCCCGGCGCGGGGAAGCTTTGCTTCGCGAGTTCGGCCTTCAAGACCTTCGCGATCTCGGCCTTGCCCGTCGTGTCCTTCGAGATATCGACCTTCGTCACCTTGCCGCTTGCGTCGAGCGTCAGGCGCACCATGACCTGCTTGCCCGGCACGCCCGCGCGCAGCGCCTCGAGCTTTTTCGCGACGCCCTTGGCGAATGCCGTTTCGAGCGCGTTGCGAAATTTCTCCTGATCGCTGATGCCGAGATACGCGATGGGATCAAGGACGACGCTGCTCGATCCGCCGATCATCTCCTCGTCGGGCGCGATGGTCTGCGCATAAGGCGGCGGCGCGGCGACACCTCCGTGGCCCTTGCCCGATCCACCCGCGGCGGCATCGGCCGCGCGCGTCTTCGCGGGCGCCACCATCGCCGGCGCGTTCATCTGCTTTTTCGACCTCGTAACGGACACGCCGGCCGCCATTCCCAACGCCGAGCCTTCCGCGAGATCGTCTTCTTCGCCGAACACGCCTTCGTACGACACGCCTTCAGGCATCTCGACGGGCACCTGCACGGTCGTCTGCTTGCCGCCCTCGTTGCGGATCTTTTCCTCGACCGCGACGAACGAGGTGTATTGCGTCATGAGCTTGTGCGTCAGGCCGAGGTCCGTGATCTTTTCTTCCAGCTCTTTCGTGTGGCCCTTCGACGTGATCCGGTCGGAGTATTTGTCGATCCTCGCGCGCGCCCACATCTTGGCGATCGCGTCGTTGCCGCCGGCCTCGCGCGGGAAGGTGACGTCGGCGGTCAGATTCGCCTTGCCCGATCCGCGCGTACCGGTCAGCCGCACGGTTCCACTGCCGGGCCGCGTGAACTTGCCGAACAATACGAGCGGTTGCCCGTCGAACAGATCCGGCACGCGCGCGGGCACGACATCGGCGACGGCAAGGCCGCCCCAGTCGATCGTAATGTCGGTCAGCACGGGCGCATCGATGCGCTTGTGGAACGTCTCGACGACCTCTTTCGTCGATTCGTCCTGGCGCACGAACTGCGAAAATCCGCGGCCTTCCTCCGCCATCTCGACGAGCAGGTAGCGGTTCACGCTCGATCCGACGCCGAGCGAGAACAGACGCGCGTCGCCGAGGCTGTCGTGGATCTCCTTGATGATCTCCGTCTCGTTGCCGATGTAGCCGTCGGTCGTCATGAAGACAATGCGCAGGCGCCCTTCCGCCGGCGGATAGTTCAGCGCCGCCTGCACCGCGGGCAACATGCGCGTGCCGCCCATCGGCCGGATCTGATCGACAAAGCGCATGGCCTCCTGGACGTTCTTCGCGGTCGCAGGGACCGGCGCGGGCGCCATCGACGTGACGATGTCGTTGAAGTCGTACACCTGGAACACATCGTCGGCGCGGAGCCCGCGCAGCGCGCGCTTGACCGCCTCTTTCGATTTCGTGAGCGGGTCGCCCGACTGGCTGCCGGACGAATCGACGATGAAGATCATCTCGCGCGGCACGATCTCTTTTTCCGCGTACTGCTCCTTGGGCGTAAGCATCAACAGGAAGTAGCCGTCCTCGCCGTCGGAATATGTCACGAGCCCAAAACCCGGCTGCTCGCCCGCGACGTCGTAACGCACGATGAGATCCTTGTTCGGAATCGTGTCGCGTTCGTCCAGACGAATCGTCGCGCCGGAGTCGGTTTCGTCGTCGATCTCGATCATGTGCGAGGGCGAGCGGATGTCGCCGACCGGCACGCCCGCGTCCAGGTGCACGGCGATGTCGATGTCGTGCCCGCTGCGCTCGGTCGGCTTGAGGACCGGCGGCGTGATCTTCGAGGCGTCGGGCACGCGGTCCGTATCCGGCGCCCAGCCGCCGCCCGACTTGCCGATGGCGTGTCCCGGGATGTAGCGCGGGCCGACGACCATCGGGAACACGAACTCGTAGCGCCCCTTGTCGTACGGCAGCGCCTGCGCGTAGCTGATGCGGATCTTGATGTCGTCGCCGGGCATGATGTTGGCGATCGACTGCGTGAAGATGTTGGGCCGCTCCTGGTCGAGAAGCGACGCCGTCTTGCCGGCCTGCCGGGCGGCCTCGTAGATCTCGCGCGCCTCGCCGCGCTTCTTGATGACGCCCTTCACGACGCGCTCGCCGATCGTCATCGTCATGTCGTGCACGGCGGCGTCGTGCGGAAGCGGAAAGACGTAAACCGCCTCGATCGGCTTGTCGAACGTGTTGACGAAATGCTGCGTCACATCGACGCGCGCCACGAAGCCGGAAATATGAGCATCGACGGAGGTATGTTTGAGCGGTACCTCCACATTTTTCAAATCCTTCGACAGCACGCGGATCTGCCCCGCGCCGATTTCGTCCTCGGCGCGCGCCACAAAAGGCGACGCCATCGTCAGGCAAAGGGCGAGGATCACGACCGCCGCGACGCCGAGCACGCGGCGTTCGTTGCGAAAATCCTTGTGGTTTCGGGCGAACACGGCATCGATTGCGGTCTTGTTATGACGAGACATGACGCACCTGTCCTTCCGCGCGGATGCTCCGCGCTACCGTCGAGACAAGCTGACGGGGCCTTTCGTTCAAGGGAAAAATCGCCGGCGCTCGAATGATGGGACATCGGAGTCGCATGCCGGTTCCATTATTTTTGCCCGGTGCCCGTGCCCTTGCCCGACGAATGGATGGACACAATGGACCGAATGGACACGATGGACGTATGACGTTCGCTTCCGCCAATAAGATTCAACTTGTCACTCGTCACTCGCCACTCGCCACTCGCCACTCCTCCACAAGCACCGACATCAGGATTTCGTCCTCCCACGCACCGCGCCGCCAGCGCGTCTGCCGGCGCAGGCCCTCATCCTTGAAACCGGCCCTGCGATAACACGCGACCGCGGCGGGATTTTTCGTCGACACCGTCAGCTCCACGCGATGCAGGTTCAACACATCGAACGCGTACCCGACGCACAGGCGCGTCGCCTCCGTGCCGTATCCCTGGCCGCGGCAGTCCGCCTCGCCGATCATGATTCCGAAAACGGCAAATCGGTCGATGCCCTCGATGCCGTTCAGCCCGCACGTGCCGATGTGGCGATCGTTCGCGGTCAGGCAGATCGCGAAGCTGATTTCGTGGTCGATGAGATCGCCGCGCTCCTCGACCCATTGGCGTTCGGCGACAAGGTTGATCGGCCGGCGCCCGGCCAACAGAAAGCGCGTCGTCGCCGGATCGTTGATCCACATATGTCCGCGCTCGATGTCGTCTTCCTCGACGCCGCGCAGGTAAACGCGTTCGCCGGGCCAAAAGCGCGGGCCGGGTGTCTCGTCCGTCATTCTTTTTTCCTCGTCGTCACCTTTCCGGAGGCGACATCCTCGGCGATGCCGTCTCCGGCAAACCACGTGTTGTACGAATCCATGAAGCGCAACTGCACGGCAAGAAACGCCGTCAGGTATCGCCGCGCGAGCTTTCGCACGACCTCGGAATCGGTCTGCCCGTCGTTGCAGATGTTGCAGCCGGGGCAGTTGGGATTGTCCAGGAAATCCAGATGCCCGGCGTTCACCATCACAATTTCGTACGACGGCTTTTTCGCGGCGCTGTAGAAGTCGTCCCAGTTCTCGTCCGGATCGACGCAATCACCGCCCAGGGACGCGCCGATAATCATCGAGGGGCGGTCGATCCATTGCATCAGCTCGGGCGCCACCGACGGGTAGTCCTCGATCGGAAGCGGAAAGGCGGGCAGGCTGTCGTCGGGATCCAGGCCGACGATCGCCCGCACGCGCTCGTCGTGATACGCGGTGAGAAACGCGATCTTGCCGCCCAGGCCGTGCCCCACCGTGGCGACGCGCGACAGGTCGAAGATATTGTAAAACACGCTCTGCCCGTCGCCGTGCCGGGCGCTTGCCCAGTTGATGATCCCCACCTCGTCGTTCGACAGGCGCTCGTGCGATTTGTGCTCGTTGCCGCGCAACGCGACGATGAATCCCCACGACGCGAGGTTGCGCAGATAGCTTGTGTAGTATTTCGAGTCGATGTCCGGCCGCGGCCCGAAGATCACGAACGGATACGGCGCGGCGCGATCGTCCACGCTCGCGCCGCCGTCGTCCGACGGGAAAAACACGAGAAGGGGCTCCTCGTCGTCGCTCGCGGGATCGACGTATTTTTCAGCGCTCTGCGCGACCGGCAACGGACCCGTGTCCGCGGGATCGGACGGGTAAATCAGTTGATCGTCGTCATCGGCGCCGCCATCATCATCATTCTCATCATCATCGTCTTCGGCGCCGTCGTCGTCCGCGCCATCGTCGTCGTCGCCTCCTGCACTGTCGTCGTCGCCGTCCGGCCCCGGCCCCGTATCGTCATCGTCGCCGAAATCGCGCGGGGCCTCGTCGTTGCCGTCATCGTCGTCGTCGCCGCACGCGGGCGACAGCACGAGCGAAAACGCCAGCGCGAGCAAAAGGAGCGCGATTGTCGATGGCCAACGCATGTCATCCTCCCGAAAGATCCTGGCGCGGCGGCTCGCCGGCCGCGCGTTCAATCCGGACGCGATACACGCGCGACTCGTGCCGCGCCGTTGCGATCGTCGCCGTGTCGCCAAATGCCGTCTCTTCGCCGTCGTCGAAATAGGGAGAGAGCACCACGCGGTCGCCGTCGTTCGCGCCAAGTTCCCACGCCGCGATCTCGCGCACGGCGTCGTGATCCGTGAAGTTCAAGACCGCCAGTACGTCGCCGCGACGCCACAACATCGGCGTTCGGCTCGATCGCACCAGCCAATCGTAATACGGGGCGTATACGATGCGCTCGGCCGCCTCGTCGAAAAGATCGAGCGGCCGCATCGCGCCGGGCAGATCGACAAGCGCGAGCACGTCCGGATCGGTCATCCACGCGGCGCGCGCCGGCGAGAGATCGCGCAGGTCGTCGCCCAAAAACACGTTGCCGCCCGCGAGCACATTCGACAATAGCGTCGTAAACGCCTTCGCCTCGTCCATCGGTCCGCGCACGAGCAGGTTGTCCGGATCCGGGACGAACAACCGCGCGCTCCACGCGCGCGCCGCGTTGAAGCGCGCGATGTTGGCGCTCGCGCGAAAATCCGTCGCGTCGGTGAAGCTGTAGGCGATATCCACGCTCGTGCGCGCCGCGTGGAAATATCCGACCACGCCCAGGAACGGCTGCCCCGACGCGAGAAGGAAGACGTCGTCGCCCGCCTCGTCGCGGAAGATCTCGCACGCCCGCGCGAAGGCCTGCATCGCCGAGACGTCCGGATCGTACCGCACCGCCTCGAACGCGCCGGGAAAGAGAAAGTCGAGCTTCAGATACGTATAGCCGTCGTCAACGAAGCGGCGGATGATCGAACGCACGTGCGCCGCGGCGCCGGGGTGCGTCACGTCAAGGACGCCGAATCGACGGCCAAGCACGTCGCCGTAATGCATGAGCCTGCCGTCGGCGCGGTGCAGCATCCACTCCGGATGCTCGTCGTAAAGCGGCGCGTCGTCCGCGACGAGAAGCGGCGCGATCCACAACCCCGGCACCTGGCCCGCGCCCTCGATCGCCGCCGCGACGCCGTCCATGCCGGAGGGGAACTTCTCGTTCGTTTCCCAATCGCCGAACGCCATCTGGTAGCCGTCGTCGATCTGCAAGACGCGCCATCCGGCCTGAGCCCACGGATCGTTCGCAAGGATGTCGATGTGATCGCGCACGTCGTCTTCGGTCACGTCGCTAAAAAGATCGTACCAGCTTGCCCAGCCGCGCGGCGGCGTTCCGTCCCACACGCGCGGCGTCACGACGCGTGCGAACGCCTCGGCGTAATCGTCGAGCGCGGCCGGCAGATCGGCCGAAAATCGGAAGTACGCGGGATCGAAGCCGGCGGCGCCTCCCGGCGGGATCATCACGGCGTCGCCGGGCGTGCCCATCACGAAATCGAAATGGATCGCGTCCGCGCCGTCGACCGACACGCCGAGATAGGTCTTGAACACGCGCGCGGACAGGGCGCCCGCGACAAATCCCGCGCGTCCGTTCGCCACGCGCGCCGCGCCGACCCACCAGCCCGTGCCAAGGCGATCCGTCTCGAAATGCCCGTTGTTCGCGGCGGGGATCATGACGCCCCACTCGTTTTTCGGCTGCGCGCCCTTATGGGCGCCGATCGAATCGACGCCGGTGTACGACCAGGAATCGAACGCGTTGTGCAGCCAGTGCAGCCGGCCCTCGAGATTCGGCAGCGTCAGTGACGCGCCCGCCTCCATGCGAAACGGCTCGACCGTCCGGACGCGGATCGCCTCGCCGCCTTCGCGCGCGGTCATCAGCGTGTCGATGCGCAGCGAACCTCCCGCGGGATCGTGCGCGATCGTCACGCGCAAATCCGGCGCGCGCGGATGATCCGACAGCCTCCAGATGACGGTGTCGCCGCGCACCTCGGCGCCAAGCGTCGGCCAGTCGGCCAGCGTCGCGTTGCGCCGGCGTCCGCCTTGCTCGTAACTGACGCGCATCGTTGCGCCGGAGAGCGCGCTTTCGCAGGCGTCGCTCGTAAGCGTCCACGTGCGCGTTTGGGCATCCAAACGAAGGTTCGTCGGACACGCGCGCAACACGGGTGCGGCGGCCGACTCCGGCGCGCGGCCGGGCGGCACCTCGTCCTTGCAACCGCACAGTACGGCAAGCAGAACAACACACGCCGCCCGCTCGCGAACGAACGTGCGTACGGAGCGTTTTCGGCGCGACGGGCGATCGGCAGCGTTATTTTTCGACAGGCGTTCAGGCATCGTCGTTGCGCCGCGATGGGGCGCTTGCGTCGTCCTATTTCTTTTTCTCGTTGCGTTTTTCCAGCGGCTTTTTCGATTCGTACGATATCACCGCCGACAATTCGGATTCGACGAAGTTGCGGAACCCCACGATCTGCTGGCGATCGAGTCGCCCGACGCTCGCGTGTAACTCGCGAATTTCGCGCAGTCGATTATGAATATTTCGGTAATGCTGGGCGGATTCGCCCCAGTCCTTTGCGCGCGCCGCGAGTTCCTTCGTCTTTGCGAGCGCGACGAGTTCGTCATACGTCGCCGCGGTTGCGCCGTACGACGACGCGTCCGTTTCCGCGTTGCTTTCGAGCCGATTCAGAAACACCTCGATCTGGTACGCGAGCTCCTCCGGCCCGGTTGAACCCCACATGTCCGGAGAAACCGTAAGCTTGTTGAAACACGCCGTCCCGGCGAGGACAAACAAAACCGGCCCGGCCATACGCAACACGCGGCGGACAATGACCCGCGTCGATATCGTTTCGGACAAGTCGCCACCCCCCGGAAATGTAACCGATGAAACCTGTATCCCGCCGCTAGCGCGCCAAGTCAACAACTCGTTGAAATCTCCATTGTCATTCCCCCGCTCGCCGCTAAGATGTCCGGCTTGTCGGGAGGGAGCATGGTGACGCAGTCGATGAGCCAGGAGGCGCCGGTGTCGCTTGTCGCGGCGTGGCTGCGTGCGATCGGCCTGTTCCGCGGCTTCCTGATCGTCAGCCTCATCCCGTACAGCATCGGTGTGATGGTCGCATGGAAGATCGCCGGGCGCCTGGACGCGCTGGCGTTTGGCGTCGCGCTCGCGGGCGTCTGGCTGGTTCACGCGGGCGCCAACCTTCTGAACGATTACTACGATCATCTCTCCGGCACGGACGACCAAAATGACGTGCGCACGCCTTTTTCCGGCGGAACGCGCGTGATTCAGGACGAATTGCTCTCCGCGCGCGCGATCCGCAACGCGGGCTGGCTCGCCTTTGTCGCGGCGGCGCCGGTGTTCGCGTATCTCGCGCAGCTTCGCGGGCCGATGGTCCTGGGCTATGCGGCGGCCGGCGCGACGGCGGGGATTTTCTACACGGCGCGGCCCGTGGGGCTCGCGTATCGCGGCCTCGGCGAGGTGACCATCGGCGTCGTCTTCGGTCCGCTGCTGGCGGCGTTCGGCGCGTACGTGCAGATGGGGCGTGTGCCCGCCGAGGCGCTCGCCTCGGGCGTCGTGCTCGGCTTATGGAGCGCCGCGATCATCACCGTCAACGAAGTGCCGGACTTCGCCGCGGACGAGGAGGCCGGCAAGAACAACCTCGTCGTGCGGCTCGGCCCCGATCGCGGGCTGTTGCTGTGGACGCTGCTTTTGTGGGCGGCGGTCGCCGCGATCTTCGGCTTCGTGCTCGCCGGGATGCTGCCCAAACGCGCGATCGTCGCGCTTCTCGTCGCCTTTCCCGTCGTCATCCTGACGCGCAATCCGCGCGATCGGCTCGTCGAAATCGAGGACCTGGTCGCGGCATGCCGCTACACGATCCTTTCGTACATCGGGCTCTGGCTGCTTCTTCTCGCCGGGCTTTTTTTCGCACGGACCCTGTGATGCCGCGCGCGACGCGCCCCCGCCGGCGTGCGCCGGCCGTGATTCCCAAAGGCGCCGCCGCGGTGGCGATCGCCGGCGCCGGGCCGATTTCCGGCCTATTGGCGCGCGCGCTTGGCGCGTCCGTCGCCCTGGCGCTCAACCTCGCGTATTACGTCACGTTCGTGCAGCTTTCGCTGTTTTCGGCGATTGCCGGCGATGCGCCCGATTCCGTCGCGGCCGTCGGCGCGCCTCTCGGCCTTTTGACGATCGGCGGCGCCATTTCCGCGCTCGTCGCGGGCGTGCTGCTTGACCGTGCCCGCGCCGGCCCTCGCGCGGTGGCCGCGGGCGCGGCGTTTGTCTCGGCGCTTCTCGCCATCCTCGCGCCGATCGCGCTGCCGCTCCTGGATCGCGCGGGGCCGATCGTCGTGGCGTGCGCGTTCGGCGTGCCGCTCGGCGTGCAGACCGTGCTTTTGCTTGGCCTGTTTTCCACACAGGTTCCCGCACGTCTTTCCGGCATCTTCGCCGGGGCTCTGACAGCCGTGACGTATCTGGCCGCGAATCTGGTCGCCGGCTACGGCGGCGATCCGGCCCGCGTCGCACTGGTCGATGGTATCTTCGCGCTAGTCGCCGCGGTGATCCTGTCGGCGCTCGCCGCGTCGCCCGCGCGGAACGCGGCGGACGCGGACGTTGAGCCGATGGGGCGCACGGTTCGCCGCCTCGTTCTCGCGTGCCTGCCGATCGCCGCGATCGTCGCGGTCGATTCGTTCATGTTCCGCCCGATGGGCGACGGCGTCATCGAGCCGCCCGTTTTCGCCTCGGGACTCGATTGGGCGCAAAACGGCGTGCTGCACGTGATCGCCGCGTCGATCGCCGGTCTTTTTCTGTTTCGCGTCGGCCCGGCCCGCATGCTGATGATCTCGGGCGCGCTTGTCGTCGCCGTCGCCGGCGCGTCGCTCGTTCACGTGCATTTCGGCGCGCCGCGCCTTGTTTTCGCGGCGTATTCGGCGCTTGTCGGCGCGTACCACGTGCTGCTGTTTGTGGTCATCGCCGTCGCCGCGCCGCCGCGCGCGCGGTATCTCGGCGCCGCCGCCGCGATCGTCGTCGCGGGGTTTTTCGCCAATCCGCTCGGCCTTGGGGCGTCGCACTTCGCCGCGCCGCGCCTTGCGTTCGCGGCGTATTACGGCATCGCGCTGGCCTGCGCGGTGACGGTGTTTGGGGGATGCGTTTTCGCGGCGAGACGGATCGCATTTTACGCGGCGGGGGAGAGGTAAGGCGATGGACAAAATGGACTGAATGGACCGAACGGACGCCTGCGGCGTGGGTTCGGTTCGTCCATGTCCATTAAGTCTCCATCATGTCCATATTGTCCACCGTCCATTTCCGTAGCAGGTAGCTCGGCGTCAAACGCACGCGGCCCGCGGCTTTCGCCGCGGGCCGCTTCGTTATCCGATGTGATTTGCCGTCAGGGCGTTTCGCCACCTTCCGGGGCCGCCTCACCACCCTCGGGCGCGGCCTCGCCACCCTCAGGTGCGGCTTCGCCGCCTTCCGGGGCCGCCTCGCCGCCTTCGGGCGCGGGCGTTTCGGCCGCGGGCTCCTGGCCCGGCTCGGTGTCGCCGGTCACCTCGGTCGGTCCGCCTTCCACGCCGGCCGCGCCGGGGGACGAGAGGCCCGCGCCGCCGGTCTCCTCGAAGATGAACTCGACGCGGCGGTTCTTCATGCGGCCTTCCTCGGTCTCGTTGTCGGCGATCGGGCGGGACTCGCCGTAGCCGCGCGGATCGAGCAGATCGGCCGCGACGCCATGCTCGACGAGCCAGTTACGCACGGACTCGGCGCGGCGCTGCGACAGATTCTGGTTGTATTCCTCGGTGCCCTCGGACGACGTGTGACCCTCGATGATGATCTTCTGGATCTCGGTGTCCGTCTGCGCCTGCTTGATGCGGATCTTGTCGAGCACGTCCTCCAGGATCGGGTAGGACTCGACCTTGATGTTGGCGGAGTCGTAGTCGAACTGGATGTTGCCGATCTGCAGGATGATCTGGCGCAATTCGAGCGTGGCGGTGTTGGCCTTGTTCGGCAGCACGGTCGCCGGCTGGTCGACGCGCTCGTAGCCCTGCGCGATGCCGGACAGGAGGTAGTCGCCCGGCGCATATTCGCCCGACCACGTGCCGGTCGGCAGCTTCTTGGCCTCGAGCTTGCCCGTTGCCGAGTTCTTGATGAGCAGGGCGGAATTGTTGATCGGCTCGCCCGTCGCCTTGTACACGACGTTGACCTGCAAGGTCGTCGGCTGCTTCTTGAGCGCGAGCGTGATGACGACTTCGGTCGTCTTGCTGATGAGCACCGTGCCCTTGGCCGAGCCGGGCAGATAACCCGGCGCGAGCGCGACGACCGCGTATTCGCCCGGATCGGTCTTCACGTTATACGTGCCGGTGCTGTCGGTCTTGACTTCGAACGGCTTGGCGACCGAACCCTTGGGCGCAAGCGCGCCGGACGGGCCCTTGCCCTTGAGCGTCGCAATGACCGGCAGGCCGTCTTCCGTCTGGACGCGCACGATGAGGCGCCCCTGCGTCGGGCCTTTGCACTCGGGGAAGTAGTCGATGCCCGCGAGCACGCGGTACGACGGCGAGCCGACGCCGTCCGACAAACCCGCGCCGCCGCCGCCAATCACACGCAGGCCGCCGCCGAACTTGTAGCGCAACGTGGCGAGCGCTTCCATCGGGTTCGATTCGAGATCTTCGGTGTTTTCCGAGTCGAACGCCTGGCCGAAATATTCGATCGAGAAGCCGAACCCGCTCTTCCAGTCGTGCGAGATACCGGCGCCGTACAGGAACGCGTTGCCGATATCCGTACCCAGAACCGGCCGCGTCGGGCGCACGAGGTATCCGGCGTTCAGGCCGATGTTGATGAATCCGAAGTCCTTTTCGAGCATGCCCTTGCCGCCGAAGTTCGTCGTGCCTTCGCCAAGGAAGATTTCCGGATCGCCCGTGGGGAAGGTCGCGAAACCGGCGAGCGCGAAACCAATGCCGATCGTTTCCTCGCGCAGCAATCCGAGCTTGAGCTCCGCCTTGATGTCGCCGAGCGTCGCGTTGTCCTCGAACTGCGGCGCCTCGGCTTCGGGATCGTCGACGTCGACGTCCTGCTCGTCAAAGCGCTTGGCGCGGCCTTGGAGATGCACCGGCACATCGACGCCGATGGCCAGCCAGGACCACGGCGAAAACGCCGCGACCGCGTTGGCCGTCGCGACCGAATTGAGGATGCCGGTCTTGAATTCGCCGTCCTCGCGAACCTCGACGACGCTCGCGGCGTAGTTCACGTAAAGACCGAGGCCGTAGCACATCTTGTCCATCAGATGCGCGTCCTCGATGGCGAGGAAGTTGCCGTTGAAAATGCTCGGGCGGAACATCTGCGCGTCGATGGACTCGTTGTCCTGCGCGGACGCCGCAAGCGGCAAGGCGACCGTGGCGAGAAGCACAGCCGCGACCAGGGCGAAACGTCGCATCAATACAGCCCCCCCGACGACTCCCGCGATCGGCGGCGATGCGCAAAACGTCGCAACGACCTTGCGCGCCCACCGTGGCGGAGTCTCGGATATTGTGAAAGCCCGGAAATGGCGGGAAATTTCTAGCACGGGCGGGGATGGGGAGCAAGGCGCGATGCCGGGGCACGATGTCAGGGCCGCAAACGTAGGCCGCCACGCTCGGAGCGGGGCGGCGAAGTGCGCGGTTGGCCACGCCGAGGCATTAAGGATGGCGAGATCGGCGATGCCGGGGCGGTATCGACCGCGCACTTCGGCGCTATCGCGCCTTCGTTTGCGGCCCTGATATGGCGAAGGCTCGGCGATGCCGGAGCGGTGTCGACCGCGCACTTCGGCGCTATCGCGCCTTCGTTTGCGGCCCTGATATGGCGAAGGCGCGGCTATGCCGGGGCGGTGTCGACCGCGCACTTCGCCTCGCTTCGCTCGCCTTCGTTTGCGGCCCTGATATGGCGAAGGCGCGGCTATGCCGGGGCGGTGTCGACCGCGCACTTCGCCTCGCTTCGCTCGCCTTCGTTTGCGGCCCTGACATCGCAAGGCGGCACGGGCGCGTCGCAAACACGGCCGCGCGGGCGCGAACTTGACGCGGCCCGCGCCCGTCGTATCGTCCCCGGCTTGTGACGCACGCCGCCGCCCCATTCGCCGATCCCGCGCCGCGCCCGCTTGCGCGCGTCCATCTGGCGTTTCTTTTCGTGCAACTCGTCTTCGGCGGGTTTCACGTCGTCGGCAAGCTCGTCATGGGCAGCGTCGAGCCGCTCGCGCTCGCCGGCATCCGCGTCATCTTCGCCGTGCCGATCCTCGGCCTCGCCGCGTGGACGATCGAGCGCTACCGCCCGACGCGCGCCGACCTGTGGGCGTTCGCGAAGCTAGGGCTGTTCGGCGTGTTCCTCAATCAGGTGC
>JAIOHV010000180.1 GCA_019912885.1 bacterium | reverse complement strand
GGGCGGGAAGGATTTGGTTGCGCGGGAGGAGGCGCCGGGCGATTACGGATTAGCAGCCGCAGCATTGGGCGGAGTCGTCGTTGTCGTCGTCATCGTCCGAATCATCGTCGCCGAAATCATCGTCAGAAAACGATCCGAATGGGTCGTCGCAGAATTTAAAAGGATCGGCTACGTAGGTCCATTCTTCGTTCCCCTCGGCGCTCACTTTCGAAACGAAAAGCCTCGACTGAGCCGTTAGAGTTGGGTCCGGGACATCCGAGTAAGGAGTCGACCCGATTACGTAGACACCCGTACCATCAGAAGCGCCAACGACCGCTTCCAGAAAATCCATATGCTCATCATTTGTACTCTTGAATTCAACATGGTTATACCATTTCACAACGCCATCGTTGCTCAACATACCTAATGCAATTCTATTTGAATCGTTAGGCATTTTGTAATACGCGCCAACGTATATATTACGAAGTATATCAACCGCCAACACACGCCCTCGTGCTGTTGTCATCGGCACAACGATGTCATCTTTGTATGAAATCGGTATGGATCGCCAAATTAGACCTCCGTCTTTCGAGCGTTTGTCGACGATGAGTTGACCGGAATCGTTGACGCCCGTGATTATCGACTCTCCGTGCAGCAAGGCCTGTACTCCATAATATTCCACATTTCCGGCCTCAATATCAAAACGTTTGCCATCCTCGCGAAATAGGTAAAGTTTATTATAAACATCAACAATCCACATATTTCCATTTCCGCGATCAACAGAAATCGAAATACCAGCGGTATCAGCCGATTTCCAAGCTTCATCGCCGCCACTATTTAATGCAATCGTTCCTGCAAACGCATTCGAAGGCTCCAGTTCCGGATGTGTGGGCATAGTCATAATAGAACCATCACCGCGTAATGTGTCTACCAACACCGTGTTACCGGTATTTGAGCGGGGCGTCAAATAAGTCCATACTATTTCGCCAAAACCGTCGACCCGTACGGTTCCCGCCGTAATTTCGTTCGATTTTTCATCTCGGAACATGCCGCCCAAGGTCACGCCACCTAGGTCGCCGCCGATTGCGGAATTCGCTTCAAAACCAAAAACGTCGGCAAAGTTTGCGACAATATTCCCGGAGTTATCGATTTTTTTTATCGCAGTAGCAAATGTATAACCTCCTACGATATATAATTCTCCATCATCTGCCGCGACTAATTCTGACGCGTAAGCGCAATAGTACTCGTTTTTGCTATCGATCCCCGTCGGAGTTATCCAGATCAGGTCTCCATTATTTGCAAAACGAGCAGCAACGCTCCCGCCTGGGATACATACACCCGTTCCATCTAGTGTTACATAATCGCCCAGAACTATGATACCGCCATCTTCAACCGAATTTGCACTCATCGCTCTCGAATAGCAAACCGACTCGCTCGCGACAGATATATTAGCAACAGACACAACATTTACGATGGCCACGATAACGATGCGACAATTTTTGTGCAAAAGAGTTCGTGTTTTGACATGGTCGCCTTCGCATACGTTCAGCAGCGCTTTGCATATGCGATCGATCATAATTACTGTAACGCTCCTTGTAAAATTACGTTATAACCCAAGTTCTACTTGAACTCCAAGCCGATATAACGCCCAAAACCGTCGCCCTTATTGGAATTGGAGCCGTCCGCAAGCCATTCCATTACGTAGCCGTACTTACCGGGAACGTCGCCATGCGGCGCTATATCACGATATACGCGAAAGGCGTTGATATATACGCGGCCATTCCACTGATTGCCGCCAATTCCATAAAATGTATTATAATAGTAACCTTCGCGCGATGGCGGGTCAGGATCGAACTCTCCGTTTTCCCATCCAATAAAAAATGTATTATGACCAGCTAAGACTGGCTCGTCGTTATTATGGCTAGTAACAAAAGCGTAATTTCCAGGGCGCACGATATTTCCCAGCCGTTCGTATGGTGTTGTTCCGGCCGCCGGAACAAAAAATCTACGATAGTTATCAGGGATTGGATCTCTTGGTGTTGCGATTGGAAATTCCAGATTCGTACACGATCGTATCACATACGAAGCAAAACAATTGCACCAGCCGATTGGCCGGCTGTCCGCGGAGCGATTCGGATATAACTCTGGAAAACTTGAAGTCCACCAATACGCGGGGTACTTCGGACTCCAGACTTTACCGAGGTCTGCGGAAGCGAGGGTAAGAATTGAATCTTCTGTACGGCTCAAAGGCACATTTACAAATCCCTTTACGAGCGACTCGCGAAATCTAGCAATAGCATCGTCCAAATGATAGGCTTTGTAGCGACTCAATTGAAAATACGGGTGAAATAATATCGTGACTTCGTTAAGTATAACCGTAGTCATAATTACGTCTACATTTGTTCGATAATTGCCCATTCTAATGCTGATATTATCAAACGCATCGGCAATTCCGTCGCCGCGATAAGCATTTTGGTTTTTAAAAAACACTATAATCAAATTACGCGATTTGACAGCATAATAAATACGATTTGCGTTTATCCCGGGCTTCATGAGCGGAACATTACTTGCCATAAATGGCGTAGAAGTTGAGCCAACTTCTACGGTCAATTGCGCCTCGCTGGTTGACATCGTCACGAGATCGATATACGTCGTACGTGTAATGGCCGTGTACCAATCCGGATATTCTTGAACAATAATGTACGTGCCACGCAGCAACTCGGATCTGCGTTCCTCCAAAATCGCTTCGACATCGCTAATTCCAGCCGTCTCCAATTCGCGCGCAAAAGCGTCAGGCCCAAATTGATCCGCGAATTCCAGAACTTCGTGTAACCTGACTGGTACTACCAGAGTTTCGGTTCCTGCCTCGTCGATCTGTACATAGGATTTCGCTATTCCTTTACGAATTTCTGTAAAGATAGCTTCGCGTTCCGTTTGTGTCCATAGACGTCGTTTGTTTAATATGGATTGTTTTGTGCTTAGGACATCACCGTCTTGAACGGATTGAGCGATTAATCCCGCCTCGCGTTCGACTGCTGCCAACGAGATATCATCTGCGACGTAGAACGATTTGCCCGGCTCATAGATTGGCGTCGTCTTTCTTCTTATGAATGGCATTTCTACCGCCTTCTCTAATCCATTTCCACTGCATTCCGACGGTTAGTCAAGCTGAACAATTCGCTGCGCCATCGCTAAGGCGATCACTTTGCCGTCCGCGTCGCGCGTCGTCATGGAGATGTTCTCCGCACCGGCGACCATCGCGCCTGTCGAAAGCAGAATGCCCGAGCATCCCGGATTGACCGGATAGTGCGCGAAGTCGATACGCACGTGCCCGATTTCTTCCGTATCCCGGTTGAATTCCTGGCCGTGGATGAAGATCGTCGCGCCGGTGTTTGCTACAATCGGCGAAACCCGCGTTGCGCGGCGTTGAAACGCGCATCAGCGTCTCGAAATAGTCCTGAGGATGATCGTCCCACGCGTTGAAGATCACCGTCGCGTCGCCCGTCGCGATCACCGCCGCCTGAAGCGTGTCCAGAAAAGTCGACTGACCCACGATCTGAAGAATCGAACGAAATCCCGCGAGAGCGCCGATCGCGTTGTTGACGTAGTACGAATTCTCCACGCGAAGCAGCGCGCCGTAGATCGACTTGACCGATGCTTCCCGGCCGCGAACTTCAAGGTAATAGCCGCGAACGTCGCTCTGCCCGATGACTGTGATACCCGCCTCGCCGTCGTCCCCGTTGAGACCGAGGCCCTTCAAGTGAAGTCCGGTCGAATTGATGACCTCGATCTTGAGACGCAGATCCGTATTGCGCGCCTCGGTGGGGTCGAACGTGCCGGCGCCCGGCGTCGGATCGAGCGGGCTGCCGTCCGCGTCGTCGTATTTGGACTCGGTCCAGTCTTCCGGCTGCAAATTCATCTCGGCATTTTCTCCGGTGCAATTTATACCACGCATCGTCACGTTGCCGGTATAGGGCGCCGTTGTGTTCTTTTTCAGGTGGATCGTCGTCACGTCCGTGACCGGACCGGTGACGAGATCGACGCCCGCCTGGATGTGCTGCTTCGCGTTCGCCCAGTCCGCGCCAGAATTGATGTCGTTCCCGGTGTCGCTGTCTATGAAAATGTCGGTGGCCATGCGCGTTTCCCTCCCACGCAATCCGGTTGAAAAACCGTTGCCCCAAAAGCCCAACTTCCCTTACGTGAGCTAGCGTACCGAAAAAAAAAAAATGGCCTGTCAACCGCTTTTTTTTAGAGTTGCGTTTTTTTTACGCGCGGCGACACGGGGTTAGTCGTGATTGCGGTCGAGCACGGACAGGGCGGCGGCGACGACCTTCCGGTCTTTCCGTCTTTCAGACTTTCCGTCTATTGGGCACGGGCACCCCGCCTTCGCCGAGGCTTCGGCGCGGCAGGCGGGCACGGGAATTTTTCTCCCATCCCGGTTTGACACAAAACGATTTGCGCCGTTAGATTGAGCGGCTTTTCCCGGCGCGAAAACCACCCCGAAAAATCGATGAGGACGGACCCGAGGCGTCCGGCACGAGGCCGCAAGTGAAAAAGATTCAGTCTTACCGTCAGGCGGGCGTTGACATCGAGGCCGCCGGACGTTTTGTCGACCTCATCAAGCCGATGGTGAAGACCACCTGGCGGCCGGAGGTGCAGGCGGATATCGGCGGGTTCGCGTCGCTCGTGGGCATCAACACGCTCAAATACAAGAACCCGCTGCTCGTCTCCGGCACGGACGGCGTCGGCACCAAGCTGAAGATCGCCTTCGCCGCGGACCGGCACGACACCGTGGGCATCGACCTGGTGGCGATGTGCGTCAATGACGTGATCTGCTGCGGAGCGGAGCCGTTGTTTTTCCTTGACTACTTCGCCACCGGGCGGCTCGATCCCGAAAAGGCCGCCGCCGTCGTGTCGGGCATCGTCGAGGGATGCAAGCAGGCCGGTTGCGCGCTCGTGGGCGGCGAGACGGCGGAGATGCCCGATTTTTACGCCAACGGCGAATACGACCTGGCGGGCTTTTCCGTCGGTGTCGTCGATCGCGACGACGTGATCGACGGAAGCCAGGTGCACGAAAACGACGTGGTGATCGGCTTTGCGTCGAGCGGCCTGCACTCGAACGGCTACTCGCTCGTGCGCAAGATCGTGTTCGACCAGCTCGGGCTTGCGCTCGACGCGACGCCGGATGGCTTTCGCGGCACCGTGGCCGACGAGCTGCTGACGCCGACGCGCATTTACGCCAAGACCGTGCAGGCGCTGGCGCGCGAGTTTCCAATCCACGCCATCGCGCACATCACCGGCGGCGGGCTGACCGAGAACCTGCCGCGCGTTCTGCCCGAGCGCGCGCGCGCGGTCATCGATCCGAACTCGTGGCCGGAGCCGGGCGTGTTCGGCTTTTTGCGCGACGCGGCCGAGATCGCCGACGACGAGATGCGCAAGACCTTCAACTGCGGCATCGGGCTTTGCGTCGTATGCCCGGAATCCGAGGCGGAAAACGTGCTGATCCGTGCGTCGGGGTTCGGCGAGCAAGGATACGTCATCGGCCGCATCCGCCCGCGCGAGGCCGGCGCGCCCGCGCTGACGTACGAGACGCCATGATCGGAATGCTCTTCGACGTGATCGTGCTCGGCAGCGAGCTGTCCGGGCTGATCGCGGGCTCGCTCCTTGTCAAGCGCGGCATGAACGTGCTGATGGTGGAGGTGGAAGAGCAGGAGCAGGCGATCGCCCGCGACGGCTACCGGCTGCGGCGTTTTCCCGGCGCGTTCTACGGTTTCGGCAAGAATCAGATCTTCAGCGAGATCTTCACCGAGCTTGGCATTCCGTTTCTCGACAAGAAGCGCTTTTTGCCGGCGGACCCGGCGTTTCAGGTCGCGATGCCGGGGCGCCGCATCGACATGCCGCAGGATCGCGAGGCCGTGTTCCGCATGCTGGGCGACGAGTTTCCGTCCGAATCCGGCAAGATCATGGCGATGATCAACGAGATGGACCGCTTCGCGCAGGTGATCCGGGGGTTCTTTTCCGCGGACGTCGTTTATCCGCCGCATTCGTTCGGCGAAAAGATGGCGGTGCGCAAGATGTTCGGCTCCGACTCGGACGTCTACCGCGAGGCGATGAAGACGACGTACGAGGAATTTCTCGCCGGGTTTGATCTCTCCGGCGAGGCGCGCGCGTTTCTGGATGCGCAGATTCAGCTTCTTTCGCCGATCTATCCGGATCGCACGACGCTCGCGCTCGCGGCCAACCACATCGGGCTCGTGAACGGCGGCGTGTTTCGCGTCGAGGGCGGCACGAAAGTGTTGCAAGGGCTATTCAAGGAACGCATCAGCGCGTATCGCGGCAAGGTGCATCGCTCGCCGTCGGTGGAATCCGTCGAATTCCGCAAGTACATCGAGGTGAAGCTCTCCGACCAGAAGGAAGCCGTGCGCGCGCGCTACCTGCTTGTCGCCGACAACCCGGCGCGGTTTTTCAAGGCGCACATCCCCAAGCTCATGAAGTCGGACTTCAAGGACAAGCTCGCCGTGCCGCCGCCGCGCTGCCACGACTTCGTGCTCTACGTCGGCGTGGACGCGAACGTCATCCCGGTCGGCATGGAGCCGAGCTGCGTGATGATCCCCGATCCGCAAAAGCCGCTGGTCGACGACAACCTTTTGATGATCAACGTCTCCGTTCCGGGCGACGAATCGCTCGCGCCCGCGGGCAAGCGCCTCGTGGCCGTGCGCATGAAGGTGTGCCCGGAAAACGATCGCCTCGATTTGAAACGCGTGGAGGAGCTGGCCGATCGCGTCATGGCCTCGCTTGGCGAGTTGATGCCTTTTCTCGACGACTTCCTCGATTTCGTCGCGGTCAAGGAGAGTTTCAAGCTCTATCAGGCCGAGCGCGACGAAGCCTGGACGCAGGCCGTGGACGACGATCGCCTGGGCGTCGCGCTTTTGCACAACCGCACCGCGAACAAGGAGGTGTATTACACCGGCCCCGCGGTGCTGCCGGCCCTTGGCATGGAAGGCGAGGCGATCAGCGCTCGGACGGTGGCGAATATCCTGTCCGGGCGGCTCGAGAAGAAGTGAGCGGATCGAGGATTGAAGATCGAAAATCGAAGATTGAAGATTAGAATCGCACGCGGGTGCGCGCGCTTGCCTCCGATCCCGTCGAATCCAACGAGCGCGATTTCCTCGACGCGGCCGGAACAACCGAAAATCGCGTCGCAATCTTCAATCTTCAATCTTCAATCTTCGATCTTCAATTTCCCCGTTCCGTCACCTGACGGTCACGCGCCCCAGGTGATATGCTTGCGCCAAGCCCTTGCGCGGGAGCGTTTATGACCCTTCTCCGTTTGGCACGATTCGTCCTGCCGTTTCGATTCACGCGGACGATCGCGGCGCTTCTCATCCTCGTCGCGGCGCTGGTGTTTATGACGGACTGCTCGTGCGGCGGCGACGATGACGACGACGCTTCCGGCGACGACGCGCAGCCCGACGACGACGCGGACGACGACACCGCGTCCGACGACGACGCGGCGGAATGCGCAACGTGGCGCGACTGCGACGAGCCGCTCGTTTGCAAAAACGGGGCGTGCGTCGAACCGGTTTTTCCGGAGCTGAATCCCGACGCGCTGCGCCGGCCGGAGATGAACGATCCGGACGGCACCGTGCTCGTCAACGGCCGGCTGCTGCGGCCCGCGGCGCCGGCGACAAGCCTGTCGACCTTTCCGACCCGCATGCAGCTTTCGCCGGACGGCGAAATCCTGGCGATCAACGAGAACGGTTTCGGCACCATCGTCGATCCGTCCGACTGGGAGGACAAGCGACATTTTCTGCGCATCGTGGAAACGGACACGATGACGCTGACGCAGGCGATCGAGATGCCGAACAAGTCGATGTACATCGGCCTGCGTTTTTCGGCGGACGGGAGCAAGCTTTACGTATCCGGCGGCAACGACGAGATGCTGCACGTTTACGACGTGAGCGTCGCGCACGCCGTGTCGTTCGATCGCTCCATCGCGATGCCGGGCTGCTACACGACGGACATCGTGCTGAACGCGGCAGGGACGCGCGCGTTCGTCTCGTGCGATCTGCGCGCGTCGGTGAAGGTCGTCAACCTGAACACCGACAACGTCATCAAGAGCCATTTCGTGCACGAGAGACCGTACATGCTGGCGCTGTCCGCGGACGAGAAGACGCTGTTCGTGGGCAATTGGGCGACGTTCGGCGTACGCGCCAAGGGCGACACGATCACCGTGCTTGACCTGGACACCGGCGCGGTGACGACGCGCATCCACGTCGGCATGGGACCGACCGGACTCGTGATGACGGCCGACAAAAGCACGCTGTGGGTGGTCAATAACAAGCAGGACGAATTGGTGGCGATCGACACGGCGACGGTGGCGGTCGCGCGGCGCATTTCGCTGCACGGCGATGCGTCGGCGAAAAAGGGCATCGGCCCGGTGATGGCGGCACTTTCGCCGGACGAGACGACGCTGTACGTCACCGGCGCGGGCGAGAACCTCGTCGCCGTCGTCGATCTGACGACCGGCCTTGTGCGCGGCGACATTCCGACGGAGTGGTACCCGAACGATATCGCCGTCAGCGACGACGGCGGCACGCTTTACGTGTTGAACGGCAAGGGCCAGGGCGACGGCCCGGTCGAGTTTGAGGGCGACGGCGAATACACCGTGGGGCGGCAGCTATTCGGCAGCGTCATGAAAATCCCGGTTCCGGACACGGGCGAGCTCGCCGAATTCACACAGACCGTTTTCGACAACAATCACCGGCAGGAGACGTACTTCGATCACTCCGACGGCAACGACACCGCCCTGCCCTCGCCGGGCGACGGCGAACCCGGGCCGATCCGTTACGTGTTCCTCGTGCTCAAGGAAAACTTTTCGTACGACGCGGCCTTCGGCGATTTCGAGAGCGGCAAGGGCGAGCCGGATTTCACTCTGTGGACCGAGGAGATGATTCCGAATCATCGCGCGCTCGCGCGGCAGTTCACGTTGCTCGACAACTTTTATTGCGATTCGGAAAGCAGCATCGACGGGCACCAGTGGGCGACCGCGGGCATCGAGCCGGACTTCGTCGAGAAGAGCTGGGTGCTCAGCTACGCCGACTGGGGCATCCCGACGCCGATCGTCAGCCTGACGCCGGGCATGTTGACGGAGTCGCCGTTTTTCATGCCGCACCTCATCAACCACGGCCTGTTCGTGCGCGCGTACGGCGGAATCGAAAACTTCGGGCCGAGCCTTTTGACGGGCGACGCGAAATACGTGAACCTGACGTATCCGTTCAACCTCAACGACAAATACCGCGACCGCGACCGCGCATACAAATTCGTGAAGGAGTTCGACGAACGCCTCGCCGAGGGCACCGTGCCGGCGTTCTCGTGGATCTTCCTGCCGAACAACCACGCGTTCGGCGTGCAGGTCGGCGAATACACGCCCGAACATTGGGTCGCGGACAACGACGAAGGGCTCGGCATCGTCGTCGACGCGATCGCCAACAGCGCGATCTGGGAGGAGTCGGCGATCTTCGTGTTCGAGGACGACTCGCAGCACGGCTTCGACCACGTCGACAAGCACCGCTGCCCCGCGCTTGTCATCAGCCCGTGGGCGCGGCGCGAATACGTTTCGAGCGTGGCGTATTCGATGCCGAATATTCACAAGTCGATCGAGCTGATCCTCGGCGCCGGGCCTATGCACCGCTTCGACGGCCTCGCGACGGGCATGTACGACATCTTCACCGCGCGTCCGGACGCGGCGCCCTACGCGTTTTTACCGCGCGTCTGGCCGGAGGAGATCTACGGCGGGAAGGAAAACGAACTGACGCGCATGTCCGCGCGATTCGACTGGAGCGACATCGACAAAAACCCGCGCGCGGCGGAGCTTTACTGGCGCTGGCGTAAGGGCACCGAGCCGCCGAAGCGGTAGGAAATCGCGACCCCCGCCGCGAGAAGCGCGAGCGCGGCGAGCGAAATCGCGTTGGCCGCCGTACGCAGCGGCGTCGAGCCGAACCAGACGCGAACCGCGTGGCTGCCTTCGGGAACCTCGACGACGATGCGGCCGGTCGCCTCCTGGGCGGAGATCGCCGCGGGCGCACCGTCGATCGTCGCGCGCCATCCCGCGAACGCGAACTGACTCACGATGACGCGCCCGGGGCGATCCATCGACACCTTGAATCGCCACGCGTTGCGATCTTCCGGTATGGCGTCGATGACCACGCCGCCGTCCGCGATGGCGGCCTCTTCCGCGGGCTGCCCCGGTTTTTGCGTCACCACGCGCGGCAGGTAGTCGTCGCGGCTTGTCGCGATTTCGCCGCTTTGGCGGATGAATCGCGGATCGAGCAGCTCGTCGATCTCCATGTATCGCTCGGGCTCGGCGGCAAGGCGCGCGCGCTGCGTCGCGTATTCGCCGGGAAGCTGCCAGTTCTCGGCGCGGTCGAAGATGTTGAACATCGGCCGCGTGTACGGAAAATACGCCGCGAGCGTCACCGCCATCGCACCGATCGCGACAACGACGCGCGGCATCGTTTTCGACGGCGCGTCGGCGGCCGTGGCCAGGTCGATCGCGCACGCGGCGACGGCGCTCGCGCCGAACGCGACGATGACCAGAACGCGCCACGGAAACTGCGCGAATTCCAGAAGCGGCACGGCGCGCCACACCGGCCAGGACGCCGGCGTCGTCATGAACGCGGCGCCCGCGAAGACCATGAGCGCGGGGCCAAGAAATTTCGTCGCGGGCGACGATAGCACCGCGCCGGCGCCCGCCGGATCGCGCTTTCGCCGCGCGATGGCGCCGGCGACGGAAGCCAGCGCGATCGCCGCAAGAAACAAATGCGCGAGGCCGATCTGGAACGACATCTGGTCATCCTTCCAGTCCGCGCGGCTGCCGCCGAATCCCCACGTCGGACGCACGAGCTGGTGCGTGTAAACGAAGTGGTTTTCGTAGCGGAAGAAGTCCTCGGTCAGGCTCTCGCGGGCGTAGACGTCGTCCTTTTCGACAAACGCCGGCAGCCAAAAAAACGCGGATAGCGCGAGGCCCGCGGCCACCACGCCCGCGCCCGCGATCGCCCGGCGCGCCGGAGGCGTGGCATCGTCCGCGCTCTTTCGTTCACGAAACGCACGCACGACCTCGACGGCCCACAAAAATGCGAGTACGGGCATGGCGAGAAGCGCGGTGATGTTGTGCGCAAGCGGAAGGAGAGCCACGCCGATTGCGCCGGCGATGAATCGTCCCGCGCCAGGCCGGCGCACGCACCCCACGACGCCAAACGCGGCCAGCGGAATCCACGCGAACGCGACGTGTTCGCCGAAGGCATGCCGAACGAGCATATCCACGAGGTGATAGGGCGCGAGCATGTACGCGAGCGCACCGGCGGCCGACGCCGCGCGCGAAAGAAACAGGCGCGCGAAAACGTAGAAAAAGATCGCGGACAGTGCGGCCGACGCAACGAGTGTGAGCTTGAGCGCAAGGACGATGCCCGCGCCGGCGGCGACGAAGATCTCTGTCATCATGTACGGCAGCGGGCCGTAGTAGTGAAAGATCGGCGAGCCGTATCCGAAGTAGAGTTCGGGTGTGAAGCGCGGGAACCAATCGCCGCTTGCCGCCGCCGCGTGAAAGACGACCTGCCGGAATGCGTCCATCGACGCGGAATGGCCGTAGATCATCATCGGCTTGAATAGCGGCGTGAAGATCGCAAACGCCGCGATGACGAGGCCGGCGACGATCGCGAGATCGGTGCGCGAGATAGAGGAGCGAGCGGTCATGCGTACCGGCTCGTATATCAGCGGCGACGATTTTGTCCAACGGAGTTTTTTTAGACGGTATACGGAGGGCACGGAGGAAAAATCGGGAACGCGAGCGCGGAATCGCAATTCATCACAAAGACACCAAGGACACGAAGGAATTTCGTGCCTTTTGTGCCGTTTGTGTTTTCGTGTTGAAAAATTCCGTTCGCGGAGTCGCCGTTTTACGCGACGGCCTTGCGGCGGCGTTCCATCTCGCGCTTGTTGCGGAACTCGTCCCAGCGGCGATTGGCCTCGCGCAGGATCTGCTCGAGGTCGCGGTCGGAGAGCGCGTCGGTGCGCACGACGGCGGAGCGGAAGCCGTCGTACTTATCGAAGTCGAGCGACATGAGCTGCTTCTTGCTTTGCATCTGCTCCCAATATTTGGAGCCCGGGAACGGCGTGGCGACGGTGAACTGCACCGACTCCGGCGCGAACTCGAGCGCCGTGTCGATCGTCTTCATGGCCGTGTCCCAGGTCTCGCCCGGAAGGCCGAAGATGAACGTGAGGTGCATCTTGATGCCGAGCTCGTGCGTCATGCGGATCGACTGCCGCACCTTTTCGATGTCCAGCGATTTCTCGCAGTTGTCGAGGATCGTCTGATCGCCGCTTTCGACGCCGTATTTGAGGCCCCACAGGCCCGCGCCGCGCATCGCTTCGAGGATCTCGCGGTCCATCAGATCCGCGCGCGACATGATGCCCCAGGCCAGGTCCATGTTGCGGCTTTTCACTTCCCGGCAGAACTGCAACATGCGCTGCTTGCCGATGTTGAACGTGTCGTCGTCGAAGTACGCGCTCTTGAAGCCGTATTCCTTGTGGAGCCATTCCATCTCGTCGACGATGTCGTCCACGGGACGGATGCGGTACTTGTGCGAAGCGTACATGATCTGAGGCCACGCGCAGAAGGTGCACTTGTAGGGGCAGCCGCGGCTGGCCCAAAGCTGCACCGACGGGCGCGGCAGATTGCCCGGCTCGTCGCGGTAGTTGTACATCGGCAGGCTCGAACGCATCGGCCACGGATATTTGGTCAGGTCCATTTCGAGTTCGCGGCGCCCGCCATCGACCGGCGAGCCGCCCGCGTCGCGCGTCATCGCGCCGGCGGTTCCGGACCAATCCGCGCCCGCGTCGGTCCGCTCGCAAAACTCAAGCAGCGTCGGTTCGTATTCGCCCATCATCACCGCGTCAACCTTGGGATTGGCGACGAGGAATTCGGGCTTGTACATGTCGGCGTGCAGGCCGCAGAGAACGAGCTTGCGGTCGGGGAATTCGCCGTGAATGAGATCGATGACCACCATGTCGCGCTGGATGGAGTTGGTCGAAACCTCGAGCACGATGATGTCGGGATTGAAATCGCGGATGCGCGCGATGAACTCGTCGTCGCCGATCCCCTCGGCGATCGCGTCGATCAGCAGCGTGGGAAACCCGCCGCGTTCGGTCACGGCCGCGGCATAGGCCATGAAAAACGGGAAGGGCATGTACTCCATCTTCTCGTCTTCAAAATGCGGCCAGCGGCTGCCGGCGCGCACGCCGTAATATCCGGGTTTTCGCCAGGGGGCGTTGCCGAGGAATACGCGCGCGCGTTTCATGCGTTCTGCAAACCTTTGACGCGGCTTCCGCGAAGCCGGGCGATGTGCTTTTTCTGCTCGACGATCATGCGCAACGCGGTGCCGATGGATCGCTTCAATTCCTCGAAGCTCTTCAGGCGCCTCAACGCGCGCCATACGTAGCTCGGGCGGAAATAGAATCTCATGTAGCACTTGCGCGTCCACGCCTGGACCTCTTCCTCGCTCATGTCGCAGGCGGGCCGCGGGATGTAGACGTCGTCGCCCGGGTTCAGGATCGCGTGCCGCCAGTAATCGACGCCGCCTTCCTTCATCATCATGTCGTAGAGCTTGGTCGCGGGCATCGGCGTGACCTTGGAAAACTGCGCGTAGTCAAGCGGCATGCTCGTAGCGAGGTCGATCGTCTGCTGCACCGTCGCCGGCGACTCGCCCGGATTGCCGACCATGAAATAGCCGAAGGTGTCGATGCCGTGCCTGGCGGTCTCCGTGACGATGTCCTTGATCTTCTTGATCGTCGTCTTTTTCTTCAGCGTCTCGAGGATTTCCTCGTTGCCGGATTCGATACCGTAGTAAATGCGCTTGCAGCCGGCCTCTTTCAGGTAGCCGAGCATCTCCGGGGTGATGAGGTCCACGCGGCTGCGGACCGCCCAATAGACCTTCTGCTTCCGGTTGATGATCTCCTCGCAGATCTTGATGACGCGGCGCTTGTCGGTCGTGAAACTCGAGTCGAAGAAATCGAACTCGCGCACGCCGTAGGCGTCGTGGCATTCCTGAATCTCGTCCGCGATGTTCTCGGGCGATCGCGGGCGGAAACGCAGGCCACCCTGCTCGCAGAAGATGCAGCGGAACGGACAGCCGCGGCTGGTGATCAGCGGCGTGAAATTCCGGTACTGGCTGATAAACGAATAGTAGACGTGATTCGGAAGCTGGTAGCGCGAAGGGAACGGCGCCTTGTCCACGTCCTTGAACAGCGGTCGCGGCGTCGTTTCGACGATCTCGCCGTCGCCGTTGCGATAGACGATGCCGTCCACCGAATTCAGGTCGCGTCCGTTGTTGATCGCGTCGAGCAATTCGGGAAGCGTCTCTTCCGCCTCGCCGGTGATGCCGTAATCGATGCAGTCGTGCGTCAGCGACTCTTTCGGATAGATGCCCATGTGCACGCCGCCGACAAGCGTCGGGATGCCCGTCGCCGCCTTCATGTCGCGGATCCACTCGAGGCTCTGATGGAAGAGGTACGTCGTGACGGTGTACGAAACCAGGTCGGGATCGAACGCGCGGATGCGTTCGATGGTCTGGTCTTTGGTGAGGCGCAGCGCGTGCGCGTCGATGAACTGGATCTTGTAGCCCGCCTGTTCGGCGACGCCGGCGACGTACGCAAGCGAGAGGCTCGGGAAGACGCCGTAGTTGTCCTTCACGACCTTGATGCCCGGTTCGTTCTTGATTGCGCCGTACGGCGTGTACAGGAACGTAATTTTCTTGATCGGCCGTGCCGTGTTTTTCATGACGCCTCGTTTCCGTCGCCGAAATATTCGCGTCCTTCGGCGACAAATCCCGCGAGCACTCGCGAGCGAATACGCTCGTTCAACGGCAGAAGCATTCGCGCCGCCGCGTCGAACGTCCGGCAACGCATCTCCACCGTGCGTCTCAACTCCGCTCCCGCTCCCGCGAGGTACGCGGGGTCGGACATTTTCAGAACGCGCTCATGGAAGGCGAAGCCTTCGCCTTCCGGTCTTCCAATTCCACGAATCATCGCATAAATCCACGGACTTTTAAAATCATCCCATGCCCGGATCGTCGCGACAAGGTGATTTCGCTCACCGTCCGCTCGATGTCCGACAATCCGCCCGGCGCCCTCGAAATACGCCTGAGTATCCTTTTCGGCCACGCCCGCTTCGCGCATGAATGTCGTCAGGTCCCGGGCAAACGCATCGTCGAGCCTGCCGGAGAAGAGCCCGTTCGCCGCCGCCTCGCCCAGGCCACGGGCGAGCATGGGCGCCAGATCCGCGGGGTGGCGCGAATCGATCATCGATCCGCGGCGGAATCCGGCATCCGAAATCGCCGGCATCCGCTCGAAAAGGTAGGGGACCAAAACCGCGGGCGTGTTCGCGACGCGATCGATCGACGTGCCGACGCTGGAGTCCTCGAACGACGCCTGGGCGGCGATGTGAAAGGCGAGCTGTTCGCGATTTTCACCTCGATAGCGGATCGCGGCAAATTCCGGTTCGCCTCGCGCCGCCTGAAGGTAATACGAGCCAAAAACGCCCGCGAAAAGCCCAACGGCCGCGGCAACGGCGGCGCGGGCGCCCACGCGCCACTGCATTTGCGCGCGCGGTGCGTTCCATAGCGCAGCCAGGCCCGCGGTCACGGCAAGGAACGCAAACGGATACGCGGGCACGAGATAGCGATACCCCATGTAGTCGCCCGGGTCAGGACGAGGAAACGTGAGCAGGCGGAAACCGCTGGCCGCGTAAATGAGCGAATAGATAACCGGCGCAAGCAACACCGCCAGCCGCGCACGCTCGAATGCCGTTTGGGGCGGCGCGATCTGGCGCGGACGGCGAATCGCGCGGGCGAGGTGGCGGCGGCTCGGATAGACGAAGGCCGCAAGCGCACCGGCGAACACGAGCGCGGCGAGGGCCGCGATCGGCACACCGAAAATGCCGCGCGGCGCATACAATCCGGAAACCCAAAAATCCCGGATCCAGAACAGGGCGAATTTCGCGAACGGCGCAAGAAGGCGTTCCTCGAGAAACAACCGCGTCGCCGAGACGATCTGCCCCTCGGCGTAGCCCGTGAAGGTGTCGATGCGCAACAAGGCGCCGAAACCGCGATACGCGCTCGCCACCCAAAGGATCGGCGCGTAGCCGAAAAGGACGCCGCCAAGAAATACGCCGGTCATGCGTGCACGCCGAGCGGCGCCCGAAGCAAAGATCGTCGCCAGCGCGACGGCCGGCGCAAACAGGCCGGTCGGGGTCAGAAACAGGCCGAAACCCGCAACGACGCCCGCGCCCGCGACCCAGACATCGCGCATCGGGCGTCCCTCGCGCGATAGCGCGCCGAGCAGCAGGTAGAGCGCGGCGCCGGTCGCGAGGGCGCTTTCGCAATGATTGCCCCACGCCGTGATCGTCATCAGCGCGAAAAACGGCGGCGCGATCGCCCAAAGCATGCCGACGCCAAGGCCCGGACCCGGACCGAAAAACCGCCACGCAAGCGCCATCCACATGACAAGCGCCGCGAGGTTCCATGCAACGGCCGCGAGTTTCAACGCCAGGAGATTCGGGCCGACCAGCGCGCGGAACGGAATGGAAAGCAGCCCCTCGAAAAGCGTGCCCGGCGCGAACGGTTTCGTTTGATAGAGCGGGATGGGCATGACAAGCCCGGTATCGAGGCCCCAGGCGATGTTGCCCGTCGACATCTCGTCCACAAGCGGCATCCAGCCGGCATCTTGCGGATGAAAAATCAGGAAAACGCGCGTCAACACGAAAAGGCCGCCACACAAAAGCACGGCGGCCCAAAATCGCAACACGGGCACGCGGCCGGCGGCGCCCGCGCTCAAAATTCCTCGTCGATCAATTCTTCGATCTGTGCGGCGAACGCGGCGCGATCGTAGAGGTTCGCCGTTGCGCGCACGGACATGCGTTTATCGACAAACGCGACGTACGGCAGATCGACGTTCGTCAGAAACTCCGTCCAGTCGTCATACCCCGAGATATAACGCGGAAAACCCTTGGCGACATCGCGCACGATCGGATAGGTGAGTCCATATTCGTTGCGCCAATCGGCAAGGAATTTCGTGTCGGGCGCGCCGCCCTCGTTGTTCTCGACGATGACCTCGATGAGCATGAAGCCTTCGTCCTTATAGACGTCCCACAGGTCGCGCTCATAAAGCGGTGCTTCCTCGCGGCACGGAACGCACCACCCCGCGCCGACGCTGACCATGACCGCCCGGCCGCAGAAATCGTGCAGGCGCACCGTCTGGCCGCGATGGTCCGGCCACGTGAAATTCGGCAGCGCATCTTCGGCGAGGTCGCAGCCCTCATCCGCCTCGTCGGCCTCGAACTCCACCGTCCCGGCGTCGTCCGCCGCGATGGGATCGCCGTCGTATTGGCGCTCGTAGCGGCCGCAGGAGAGTGCGAGATAAAGCGCGGCGAATGCGAAAAGAAAAAGGGTTTTGCGGTGGGCCATGGACATGATGGACATTATGGACCGAATGGACGGGTCACGAAGCCTTTGCGATGGCACTCCACGTTCCTAATCCCCAATTCCCAATTCATTCACCCCGTGTCCCCGGTGGCTCCTTCGTACTCTCCGTGTACCGTCGTGTTTCGCACGGAACTTGCACACATATTCCAACCGGAAAGACTAAGCCCCGCGCGCAATGCCCGTCAACGGAGCGAAGCGGCGGATTTCCCGCTGTTTTTCGGCTTTGAACGCCCCCGCGCGGCGACCGGATGACCGATGTCGAAAGTCATATTCCCGATACCGGCCGACAGCGCGTTGACGCGCGGGGCCGATCCTGTCCGCGCGGGCCGCGAGGCCGGCGAGCCCGGCGCGTTCGACCGCGCGCTCGCGAAAGCGGTCGCGCAACAGCCCGCGGACCCGACGCGCGCGGTCATCGCGAAGCTCGCGAATGAGGCGAGTGGGGGTCGCCCGCCCTCGCCCGTCGATTCGCGCCCGCTGCGCGAAGCACCTGGCGTCGCCGCGTTTCCGAAGAGCTACACGTTCGTGCGTCCGTGGGGCGCGGGGCCGGCCGCGGACGACGTCGAACCGCCCGCACCGGAGGCCGTGCCATCCGAGCGCGCGCTCTCCGTTGAGATCGCGAAGATGGTCGCGCAATCCGTCATGCTCGAGACGCAGCGCCTCATCGCCGGCGGCATGACGGGCGGCGGCATAGCCGGCGGCGGCATGGCGGGTATGCCCGGCCTGGGCGGCGCGCTGGGCGGCGGATCGAGCGGTCTTGCCGGCGCGTCGTCCGCGATCAACACGGGGCTGATGCTGCTGGCGCTCGTGCGTCGTATGGAGTCGCGCGAAGGGCCGAGCTGGAGCTCGGCGTTCCCAGCGCCCGGCGGCGAGGCTGAGCCGATTGCGCGCTTTCGCGCGGGCAGCGAATTCGACGGCATCGTGCGCCAGGCGGCCGAGCGTTTCCGCTTGCCGGAAAAACTGATCCACGCCGTGGTGAAGGCCGAAAGCGCCTACAACCCGCGCGCGAAATCGCCCGCCGGCGCGATGGGCCTGATGCAGCTCATGCCCGGCACGGCCAACGCGCTCGGCGTGCGTGATCCGTGGGATCCGCGAGCGAACGTGATGGGCGGATCGCTCTACCTGCGCCAGATGATCGACCGCTACGGCGGCGACGTGCGCCGCGCGCTCGCCGCCTACAACTGGGGCCCGGGCAACGTGGACAAACACGGCCTGACGAGATTGCCGGACGAGACGAGGGGGTATCTGGCGAGGATCGGCGGGTTGCTGCGCGAGTTTCGGTGAGACGTCGGTCGAGAATCGGGTGAGACGCGAGAGCCCTCGCCCGCGACCGCGACGGCTTATTGTCCTTCCAGCCTCACCACCTTTCCCGTATTATCGGCATTGCGTTTGCAATGTCCTTTTCATGGCGCGTTGATTCGATCAAAATGCGCGGTTGTGAAGGCGTGACCGCGTAAGGAGGTACGCGATGAGCTTTGTGAAACTGAGAAGGGCGCTTCCCACCCGGGGCCCGGCGGGCTTCGGCGCGGGCGGCTTTACCCTTTTGGAGATCATGGTCGTCGTGATCATCATCGGTACCATCGCGGGCCTCGTGGGCGTGCGCGTCCTGGATCGCCTGGAAGAGTCGCGCGTGCAGACGGCCAAGGCGCAGATGGCGTCGATCAAAAGCGCACTCGACATGTTCAAGATGGACAACGGCTTCTACCCGCCGGGGGACATCGGCATCGCGGCGCTCGTGTCGGGCGACAAGTTCGGCGGCAAGGCGTATCTAAACAGCGACACCCCGCCGCTTGACCCCTGGGGGATGCCGTACGGATACGCGTCGGACGGGCAGACCTACGCGGTGTGGTCGGGCGGGCCGGATCGCACGCCGAACACGCAGGACGACGTGCCGGGATGAGGAACGAACGCGGATGATGCGCGCCGCCGCACGGCCGGCGAACCCGCGTACCGGACCGGAAACGCCGCCTTGGCGGCGTTTCGCGTTTCGGGGCGGCTTCACGCTTCTTGAGATCATGGTCGTCGTCGCGATCATCGCGGGCGTCGTCGCGATCGCCGCGCCGCGTTTCGGCAACGTGTTCGAGGCGAACACGAAAAGCACGCTGCGGCGCCTGGCCGGCTCCATCCGCTTTTGCTTCCACGAGGCGGTCATCAAGCAGTCCGTCATTCGCCTGAACTTCCAGCCATTGCTCGGTGAATACTGGGCGACGATCCTCGTCGCGTCGGGCACCTACGGCGAATTCGTACCGCTGGGGTCGACCATCTTCGATCACGCCCAGTTGCCAAGCGGCGTCCGGTTCGTCGATATCGTCACGGCGCACGACGTATTCAAGAAGGACATGGACGAAACGTTCATCACGTTTTATCCGACCGGCTACGCGGAACGCGCGGTCATCCACATCGTCGACCCGAACGCCAACCAATACACGCTCGTCGTGCAACCGCTGACGGGCGACGTGGAAATCCTGGACGGCTACATCGACATCGTCGACACGCAGCCCGTGGGCCCGTTCGGCTCCGAGGAATTTTCATGAGGTGCGCGCGGCCGCGCGCGGGCCGCGGCGGCTTCACGCTGCTCGAGGTGTTCGTCGCGATGGCGATCCTGGCGACGAGCCTCGTGGTGCTCTTGCAAAACCACAGCATGTCGATCCGCATGAGCGAGCGCGCGCGCCAGACGTCGATCGCCGCGAACCTCGCGCGCGACCTTCTGACCGAGGTGGAGATCGAGGGCTTCCCCGCGGTGGGCGCGGAGTCCGGCGATTTCTCCGCGCGCTATCCGGGGCTCTATCCGAACTTCACGTGGGAGCGCGAGGTGACGGAGAGCTTTTTCGTCGACTTCATTCGCGATGTCGTCGTGCGCGTGACCTATCTGGAAGACGGCGTGCCGCGAACGGTGGAGATGATCGAGATGATCGCGGCCAAGACGCTCGAGGAGCAGGAGGAAGGCGGCATCAACACCGGCAGCGGAGGCCCGACCATTCTCGGCGACGCCCAGGGCGGCGCGTCCGGAGACGAGGCCGAATGACGCCAAACACAAGGATTGAGGATCGAGGATTGAGGATTGAGTGGCGAAGCCTTTCGCGAACATGGCATCGCCATAACGCCACGTTGAGGTTTCAATCGGCGGCAAGCGCGTGCTCCCGGCGACGGTGCGCTTGCGTGTCTCTCTATCCTCAATCTTCAATCCTCAATCCTCGCAAGCGCGGTTTCACGCTGCTCGAGATTCTCGTCGCCGTCGCGGTAACAGGGATGATCATGTCCGTCATCTACACGTCGTTCGCGCGCACGGTGGAGTCGAAGGAGTACATCGAGCAGGGCAACGAGATCTATCACAAGATCCGATGGGCCGTGGACAAGATCACGAGCGACCTCTCGGCCGCGTACGTGCATCCGAACAAGGAAAGCCACTCGCTGTTTTACGGCGCGTCGAACATCGTCAACGACATGCCGATGGACGAATTGCACTTCACCACGTTCGCGTACGTCGAGGTGAATCCGATGGGGATCGGATCCGACCAGGCGGAGGTGTCGTACAAGGTCGCGTGGCTGCCGGACCTGGAGCAATTCCAGCTTTGGCGCCGCGAGGACGCGACGGTCGACGAGGACACGCAAACCGGCGGCGAGCAGTTCGTCCTGCTCGACAATGTGCTTGCGTTCAACGTGCGCTTTTACGATGGATCGGTATGGAAGGATCAATGGGACAGCCGGCCGTTCGACGCGCTGTTCGACGAGGACGGCAACCCCGTCGAGACGCAGGTCGAGCAGACCGACGAGATGGTGAAGGCCGTGCCGTATGCGGTGGAGGTGACGCTGGCCGTCGCGGGCCCGGACGGCCGTCCGATCGTGTTCGCTTCGAAGATGAAGCTTGAGATGTCGACCGTGGACCTTGTCGAGGAAGAAGAGGAAGGCGCGGACGACGACGACGATGACGCAAGCGGCGATCCGGCCGGCGGCACGCCCGGCGGCGCGACGCCCGGCGGCGCGAATCCTCCGGGCGGCGGCGGCAATCCCGGCGGCGGGTTTTTCGGGATCGGATGATGGCGGCGACGCTCCCCATTGCCGGTTTCGCGCCGCGCGCACGCCGCCCCCGCCCTTCGCGCGCGGGCGTGGCGCTACTCATCGTGCTGATGGTGACGGCGATTCTCACGGTCGTCATCCTGGAATTCGCGGAATCGACGCGCATCAATCTCTACATCGCCTCCAACATCAGCGACGGCATGCGCGCGTATTACATGGCCAAAAGCGGCGTGCAGGTCGCGGCGGGATCGCTGTTGAAGGACGCGCAGGACAACGACGAGGACCATCCGCACGAGGAGTGGGCGAACCCGATGCTGGGGTACATCCCCATTTCGGAGACGGAGGTGATTTCCGTCACGATCGCGGACGAATCCGGCAAGTTCAATCTGAACAAGCTCGTCACGCTCGGCGGCAATCCGGACACGGTGCGCATTGATATCTTCAAGAAGCTGCTCGAAGGCATGGGGCTCGACGTCAACATCGCCGACGCGGTCGTCGACTGGATCGACAAGAACACGGAGCAAAACGCGGGCGGCGGCGAGGAGGACGCGTTCTACGGATACGCGTCCGCGGTGCCGGAGCCGTACAAGGCGAAAAACGCGCCGCTGTCGAGCATCGGCGAAATCAAGCTGATCAAGGGCGTGACCGGGGAGGTGTACCAGCGCCTCATCGAGGTCTGCACGATTTACAGCGACAACAAGATGAACATCAACACGATCGACGACCGCGTGCTGAACGCGCTCATCCAAAGCGTCGCGCCGGAAGCGAACGCGCAGGAGGCCATCGAGAAGATCAACGCCTTCCGCAACACGGAAGAGCAGTACTTCTCCAAAAAGGGCTTCCGCCAGGAACTGGCGCAGCTCGAACTCGATCCGTTGCTTATCGGGCGCATACGCCGTCACCTCACGTTCGCGTCGCGCTACTTCTCGGTGGATGTGACGGCGAATGTCGGCTCGACGATCAAATCGGTGCGTGGCGTGGTGCGTCGAACGAAAAAGGAAAGCAAGCTCGTCTATTTCCGCCCCGGCGAACGCCTGCGCCCGTTGACCGCCCCGCCGGGCACCGTGCCCGACGGCGCCGGCGGCCTTGGCGGCGTGGCCGGCATGGGCGCGCTTCTGGGAGGCTGAAAGACGGAAAGTCTGGAAGGTCGTCGCAAGAGCGGTGGCGCCCCCACCCCGCGCGTCTTCCGGGTCCATCCTGTCCATGATGTCCATGATGTCCATCGCGTCCATCGGGCACAGGCCCGTGGCCCGCTTCGAAAACTCCTAAAGCGTCGTTGCGTTTCGTCCGAAAAGATAATCCAGAGCACAAAGGTCACCCTGCAGGACCGCAAGCGAAGGATTCGTCAGACCGCGTGTGCGTTGGGATTCAGGACGAAACCCAACGGG
>JAIOHV010000179.1 GCA_019912885.1 bacterium | reverse complement strand
CACTTCCCGTCGCGTCATGGCTTTGGCCTCGCGGGACAGGGCGTTGGATGAGTGCTGCATCGCACCCGTTTAAACCTCCCCGCCGGAAATCCGGACATCTACTCCCGCTTATACCAAGGACATCTTCCCCGCTTCGTACAGAATCGCGCGTGGCCTATTGACAGCGCCGGGACCGGAGTTTACTGGTCCTCGGTGATGCGTCGGTAAGGTTTTGCGGGGCGATGTTATTTCATCGACGGTCGGCCGCCATCATTTCCTTCCATCCCGAAAGATGATCGGTATGCGCGCGTTCGACGGCGTGACCTTGGCGGTGTTCCTCACGTTGGTTTCCGCGGTGTCGTGCGGCCAGGAGCCCGATGATCCGGGCGATGCGCGGCGCGATTCCTACCGCCTGACCGCTTTGCGCGGCGCGTATTCCGGCGACAATCCCGCGCAGAAATTTTCGGGCGGGCTCGTTTCTTGGCGAGTCGGTATCCGGCGCCGACGACGATGACTCGGCCGCGATCGATGACGATGACGACGACGACGACGACGGGTGCTGCGGCTGCTGATCGGATCGACGGAACCAAATGACAAGCGGGGGTCGCGCCAGAAGGCGCGGCCCCTTTCCGTTGGATGACGGTCATCGTTCCGCGGGCCGCCTCTAATTGCGCTGTATCCAATAGCGCCGCAATGGAGCTATAACGTCGATGTCCGATTTGAATTGCCCATGATTTGCGACGCTTGCCGTAACGGGAGGCGACATGACGTTGAGGGTAACGATCGCGCTTTTTTGTGTATCCCTTTGCGGCGTATTGGCCTCGTGCCGGCCCCAGCCAATTCATGACGCCGCCACGCCGTTGACGGCTTCCGACGACAATGTCCGGATAAGCGAACTGTCGACGCTCCCGGATTGGACGACGGAGGGCAACGATATGACGTCCATTTTAGGCTGGAGAGTATCGGCCGCGGGGGATATCAACGCCGACGGCTACGACGATTTTCTGGTCACCTCGGATCGATTCGTGCACGCCTATCTGGGCTCGGTGTCCGGGCCGGGCGCGGTCCCGTTCTGGTCCGTGCAGCAGGAGCCCGGCGGTTCCGATTTTGGCGAGACGCTCGCCGAGGTGGGTGACGTGAACGCGGACGGGTATGACGACATCCTGATCGGCGACTACAGGTACGGAAATGACGTGAACGGGCGAGCCTATCTTTATCTGGGCGGCGCGGGTGGATTTTCCGCGAATGCGGATCAGATTCTGGACGGCGAAGCGGAGGACTATCTCGGCTGGGCGATCGGCGGCGCGGGTGACGTTAATGCGGACGGTTACGACGACGTTGTCATCGGCTTTCCGTTCTTCTCCAACGATCTTTTCAATGAAGGGAAAGTCGCCGTCTATTTCGGCTCCGAATTCGGGCTCGAGGACTCGCCCGGTTCGGTCGCCGAAGGCAACGCCTATTACGCGTGGGTCGGTTTCAGTGTGGCGGGCGCGGGCGACGTGAACGGCGACGGCTACGACGACGTCATCGCCGGAGGCTTTTTTCCCCACGGCGTGCAGGTCTATTTGGGCTCGAGTTCGGGCATCGAACCGTCGCCCGTCTGGGCGCGTCCGGGCGAACTTACCGCGGCCGTCTCGTCCGCCGGCGACACCAACGCGGACGGATACGATGACGTCATGGTGATGGACGGTGTCGCAGGCCGTGTGTCGGTATTTCTCGGCCGCGCCCATGGAATCGTTTCGTCCCCGGCCTGGAGCAAGGTCTACAGTTCTCCGGGTTGCTACGGTTTTTGCGTGGCGGAAATCCCCATTGACGGCGGGTTTGACGTCAACGCGGATGGTTACGACGACATGATCGTCGGCGACTTCTGGCCCCAGCAGGCGTGGGTGCATACCGGATCATCGACAGGCCCCAAAGTCGATGCTGCCTGGACGAAGGTCGGTGGCGGAGACTTTGGCTTCGCCGCCTCCGGCGCCGGCGACGTCAACGGCGACGGGTTTGACGACATCCTCGTCGGCGCTCCGCACGCCAGCAACGGCGAGCATTCCGAAGGCATCGTGTATCTTTATTACGGTGGCAATACCACGACGACCACGACGACGACCGTTGCTCCGACCACAACCACCACCACGACAGCCTCCGTGCCGGCGACGTCCACCACAACCACAACCACAACCATGGCGAGCGCTTCCGACGACGATACGAACGACGCCGCCGCCGCCAATGATCCTGACAACACCGACGATGACGACGCCGACGACAATGATGACGATGGCGGTTTTGCCTGCTGATTGATGGTCCGCAAATCGGGGTTGCGCCACACGGCGCGGCCCCTTCCGTTTCCTCTCCATACGCCGCCGTGCTAAAAAGCTCTCGAGGGACTTCGGGAGAGCAACGCAGCCATGAACCTGGACGAAAAACTCGAATCGCTCGCGCGGATCCTGCGCGAGATGGGCGACGTTGTCGTCGCGTTTTCCGGCGGGGCGGACTCCGCCTTTTTGCTGGCGTTCGCGCATGAAACGATGCCCGGCCGTGCGCGCGCGGTGATCGGCAAAAGCGACAGCCTGCCCGCGTCGGAGCTGGCGGACGCCGAAGCGTTCGCGCGCGCGATCGACGCCCCCGTTCAAATCGTCGAGACGCACGAGATGGACCGCGAGGGCTATCGCGCCAACGCGCCGGATCGCTGTTACCACTGCAAGACGGAGCTGTACGAAGTCACGGCGCGCGTCGCCGCGTCGATGGACGTGGCGTTCGTCTGCGACGGCCTGAACGCCGACGACCTTTCCGACTACCGCCCCGGCCGAAAGGCCGCGACGGAAAAGGGCGTGCGTCATCCGCTGGCCGAGGCGGGCCTGACCAAAGCGGAAATCCGAGAGGCGTCGCGGCGGATGGACCTGCCGACCTGGGACAAGCCGGCCGCCGCGTGCCTGGCCTCGCGCATCCCCTACGGCACGCGCGTCTCGCCCGAAATTCTTGCTAAAATCGAAGCCGCGGAGTCCGCGCTCGCCGGACTTGGTTTTACCGGAATGCGCGTGCGCGCGCATGACACGATCGCGCGCGTGGAACTGCCGCGCGAGCAATTCCCGCGTCTTGTCGGCGATGACGTCGCACGCGCGGCGGTCGTTCGCGGCGTGAAGGCCGCCGGTTTTCAATACGTCGTTCTCGACCTCGAGGGCTATCGCACCGGCTCGCACAACGAGGTGCTCACGCCGGCCGACCGCGCCGCCGTCTCATGACGCGCCTTGATATCGTCATGCGGGCCGCGCGCGAGGCGGGCGATCTCGCGCTCACCATGCGCGGCGTCGATCTCGCGTTTGAGATGAAGGACGACGATTCGCCCGTCACCGCGGCGGACCTGGCCGCGCAGGAGATCATCGTCGAGCGCCTCACGCGCGCGTTTCCCGATGCCGGACTCATCGGCGAAGAGGATGCGTCGATCGCGCCGAAATCCGGCGCGGGCGTGTTCGCGGTCGATCCCATCGACGGCACCGACTCGTTCCGCTCCGGCTACCCGCACTGGGGCGTGTCCATCGGCCTTGTCGAGGAAGGGCGGTGCACGCTCGGCGTCTTCTACGCCCCGGTGCTCGGCGAGATGTACGCGGTCGATACCGGCGCGCCCGCGACGCTCAACGGCCGGCCGCTTGCGCCGCTGGCTCCCGATAACCGGTGGGGTCCGTTCATCGCGCCAAGCGACTTTCACCGGCATTTCGCGACGGACTATCCCGGCAAGCTGCGCGGCTACGGCACGATGGCCTATCATCTGTGCTACGTCGCGGCGGGCCTTGCCGACGGCACGATGGGATTCGATTCGCATATCTGGGACTACGCGGGCGGGCTCGCGATTCTGGAATCGGTGGGCGGCCGCTTCGCGAGCCTGGACGGCCGGCCCTTTAAGCCCGCCGACTGGATCGATGGGCGCAAGGTGACCATCCCCCATCTGGCCGCGCCGGCCGCCAAATGGGATCGCGTCCGCGATCGAATTCGCGCGCGCGAGGCCGCGCGATAAATTCCCATGAACGGTTATCCGACTAACCAACAGCTTATCCCTAAGGCTGCGGACATCTCTGGGGACAAGTTTTGTAAGTCGTTGATATCGCGGCGTTCCTTGTGTGGACACCACATCGAAAAACCAGCAGGGGGCAAGGTGAAAAAAGGACAGAATTCGCGGGGTTGGACGGCGCTTGCCCGTGTTTTGGCCGCAATCGCTAAATGGCCGTCCTACCGGCCCCTTTTCGCCAGTATTATGTTGATGTTCGCGTCATCGGTCTCTGCGCTTGCGGCAGATCAAACGGCCTTGGCGCGGGACTTGCGTGGCCGGATTTGCGAGATGCCCGGCTTCACGGCGCGCTACGAAGGACGCAACGAAACAAGCGGCAAGGATATTCGCATCGCCGTGTTTTTTGAACGCGCCGGCCGCGTTCGCATGGACGTCGAGTCGCAGAATTTCTCCACGTACTTCGACGGTAACGACGTCATCCTTTGGGACAAGGGCATGTCGCACGCGCTCGTCATGGATTTGCGCAACGCCCGGACGATCGTTCGCGAGGCCGCGGGCAAGCTCGCGCCCCTGGCCGACATCGTGCCGGAAGCCGGGACGCTCGCGGCCAAGGCCGACATCCATCCTTTTTATCTTGTCGATCTCTCCGACGGCAACGCGAACCTCGCGATCACCTTCGCCGCGCGCCCCTGCGACGCGCCGTGGCTCAACCGGCTTGCGGAGACAAACTCGAAGGTCGAGGAGGACGGCGACACGATCGCCGTCGCCTACGACGCCTATGTCCACACGATCCGCACGAAAGACGGCGTGCTTTCGCGCGTCGAGCATCGCGAAGAAGGCCGCGTCGCGCGTCACATCGCGTTGAAGGAGTTTTCGCCCGGCACGCCGCCCGCCGGCACGTTCGTGCAAAAACTGCCCGCGGGCGTCAAGCGCGAGAGCGCGCCGCCCGATCTTCAGGCGATCGACGCGGTCGTACGCAGTCAATACAAGATCTTCGTGGAGCAGGCGACAAGCGCCGAGGCGTCGCGCTGGGCAAGCCTCACCGCGGACGACAAGGAACGCATTTCCAGCGCGCTCAAGGCCTATTGGGAAGCCGCGTTCGCGCACTACGGGCCGCTGCGCGATCACCTGCTGGAAATGGTGTCGTCGACCGAAAGCGCCCAGATCATTCGCGGGCAGCTCGACGACCGCGAGGCATTCGCGCGCTTCAAGTCGCAAAACAATATCGTCGCCGACGGCGAGGCCAACGAACTGTGGCCGCGCTACATCGCGGCGCGCATGGCCAACGAGGTGCTCGCCAAGGCGGCCGAGCCGATCCAGGACTCCGTCGTCAAACCGCTCATCGCGCACATCCGCAAGGTTGCGCGCGTCAACGGCCTCACCGAAGAGCAAGCCGAGGAAATGCTGCAATTGCATACGGCGCCGATGGTCACGGCGATGTTCGAGTCGCTGATGCCGCCGCTAAAAGAGCGCTTCGATCGCGTCGTGGACGAGGCGAACAAGAAAAAAACCGGCGGCACGAAAAAAGGCGGCGGCGCGGGCAAATGACCGCGCGCGCCATCCTCGTCACCGGCACGGACACGGGCGTCGGCAAAACGCTCGTCGCCTGCGCGATCGCCGCGGCGCTCGTTCGCGAGGGCGTGGCCGTCGGCGTATGCAAGCCCGTGGAAACCGGCCGAACGGCGGGCGGGCGAGACGCGGAACGCCTCATCGCCGCGGCCGGCGGAACGCAGTCGCTTGACGACGTTTGTCCGTATCGCTTCGATCGGCCCGTCACGCCGCTTCTGGCCGCCGAAAGCGCGGGCGCGTCGATAGACATGGCGTGGCTCGCCGAATACCTGTGTGCATTGGCGACGCGGTTTGATGTGCTGCTCGTGGAGGGCGCGGGCGGGCTGCTCTCGCCGATGGCGCGCGGCGCGACGATGGCCGATCTTGCGCGCGACGCCGGCCTGGCGGCGCTCGTGGTCGTCGCCAATCGATTGGGATGCCTCAATCACGCACTTCTCACGGAGACGGCCCTGCGCCAGTCGAATCTGCCAATGCTCGGATTCGTTTTCACGTCCGCGGGCGCGGCGGCGGACGACGCTTCGCTCGATTCCAACGCGCGCATTCTCGCCGATGTCGCGGCCGCCCCCGTGCTATGCGCCATCCCGCGCCTTCCCGAATCCGCGCAAGGCGACGACGCCGCGCTCGCCGACGCGCTTCTGGCCGCGGACGAGGGACGCCGGCTCTTGACCCGGATTCGCGGTTGATCGCGGCCCAGGCGTTCGCCATTCAATGATCCAACGCGCCGTGTTCTCTGCGGCTCCCCCGTGCCCCCCGTGTACCGTCGAATTGCGATTCCGCGATGGCATTCCCAATTCCCAATTCGCAATTCCCAATTCCCCAATCGATGGCTAACATCGCCGCCCATGTCCCGACTTCGCTTCGCCGTCATCGGTAAACCCGTCGCGCACTCCGCGAGTCCCGCCGTGCATAACGCGGCTTACGCCGCGATGGACCTCGATGCCCGGATGATCGCGGTGGAAACCGACGACGCGCGCGAGACGATCTTGCGTCTGCGGGATGAAGGATACAGCGGCCTCGCCGTCACGATTCCGCACAAGGAGGCGGCGCTTGCCGTTGCCGACGGCGCGACGCCAACGGCCCGCGCGGCCGGCGCGGCCAACACAATCGTGTTCGCCGCGGGCCGCATCGCGGCGGAAAACACGGATGTCGCGGGTATCGCGCGCGCGCTTGCAAGCGAGGGCATCTCG
>JAIOHV010000178.1 GCA_019912885.1 bacterium | reverse complement strand
CGGACCGTTGATGTTGAACCGGAAAAAGATGAAGAAAAACCGCTCCACGATGATCGCCAACGCGATGACCGACACCGCCGCGATCACGTACATCACCGACCCGCCCTCGCGGAAAAAGCTCGCCAGCGTTCCACTCATCATGAGGATTCACCTCGCATGGATATCGGTCTTGCGGCCGGACGGGACATTTTATGTTCCCGCCCTTGCAAGTCAATGTGCCGAAACGCTCAAAATTCCGCGCCGGCCGAAAGGATCAGCGCGATGGGAGCGTAGAGCATCGTGATTTCCGCCTGATCGCGCTCAAGCGGCGTCACCGAATAAATGATGTCAAGACGAAGCTGACCGCCCGCGTAGAACGCCGTTCCGCGATATTTCGTGATGCGCGCGTCCACGCCGATCACGCCGAACGGCCCGAGGCCGGTGCCTGTCGCGGCCTCGTCCTCATCCTCTTCCTGGAAGGCCAGATGGTGAAGGCCGGCGCCAAGCAGCCAATACGGCATGACGACGCTTGTCGCCATGATGGATTTCCCAAAGCCCACCGAACCGCGAAACATCTCCAGGCCGTAGTCGAATTCCTGCGACGGGTTCGGCAGATCTTCGTTGTCGAATTCGATCTCCGCCGTTCCGGACTGGTACGAATAGGCCATGTCGACGTAGATGATGAGTCCGCCGCCCGCGAACAGCTTGGCGTGCGCGCCGAAGATCGGGCCGAAGCCGCCGGACGCGGAAAACGAGGCGTCCTCCTCGAGGAAGGTGGCGTTGCCGAACGGCGTGTAGCTGAAAACATACGCGCCCAGATCGGCCCCGACCTGGAAGGATTTCTTGCTGCCGAGCTTGCTCTTTTTCTTTGCGGCGTCCGCGGCGCCCGCCCCTAGTCCGATCGCAAGCGGCAGGATCAACAGGACAACAGCAAGGCGACGCATAACGATTCACTCCATGCGTTGGGGGTCGATGCATTCCCGACCCATTTCGACCGGGATTTCCAAATGAGCAACGCGTTACGCTTACCCGTTTGACCGCGGAGGGTCAAGGCGCGCGAGATGAGAAAAGAGGAAAGAGGCCGGACGCCGCGCGGCGATGATCGCGCCCGTTTCCAAAATCGCGAGTCCGACGCTCGCGATGTTACTTCCCGCGCCGCGATTTCGCCGAATCGGTCCCGCGACAGGCCTGGGGTTTTTGGTACCCGCCGGCGGCTTTGGGAGGATGGCGCGTGGCGATATTTCTCTTTCCTCGTTGCTTTTTCCTCAAACACCGTTGACATCTCCGAGGCGTTCTGCGTAGTTTTTGGGCGCTTGCGGGCAATCGTTTCGCGTCGATTTTGGAAAATCGAGGTAGGGTGCGCCGATCGGCTTCCGATGGAGCCGGACGGCCCTGCATACGAACGATCCGCGGGCATGTGGTCCGTAAGTTGACCCGCATCGAAGGAGTCATGTCATGAAACGTGCGTTGATTCTTGTTATCGGGATGGTGTTTTTAGCGGCCCTTGCCGGCTGCAAGAGCTCCGAGGCGCCCGGCACGGGAGAGCCGATGGGACAATCTCCGGCCGCACCCGCGAAGCCGGCGCCCGCGGCAACGCCCCAGCCAACCGGCGAATTGATTCACGGCGACGTGAGCCCGCCGGTCACGGCGCCGGCCGGCGAAACGACGCCGGAGCCATCACCGGCGGACACGAAACCCGAACCGGAGGAAACACCGATTGAGGGGCCGGGAAACACACCGCCGCCGGGAGCCGATGATGCCCCGGGGCCGGAAGTTCCGCCGAAGCCTCAAGGTCAGTAATGCGAGTCGGCCCATGCCGGCCCTTATCGTCAACTCAGGAGGATCGCGATGAAAAAGTCTTTTGCCCTGCTTGTAGCGCTCTGCTTCATGCTCGTCTCGCTGGCCGCCGGCTGCGGTAAGGAAGAGCCGGTCCCGGTGCCGACCCCCAAGGCCGCCACGCCGGCGCCGACGCCGCAGCCGGAGAAGAAGGTCATCACCATCGGCGAGGACGGCGACAAGAAGCTCATCAAGAAGTCGGGCGACAAGCCGGGCAAGCCGAGCAAGCTCACCAAGAAGAGCGGCAACAAGAAGAAGTAAGGAAATTCGAATTCACACGCGGCGCCCTTCCGGTCATCGGAGGGGCGCCGTGCTGTTTGGGCCGTCCCGGATCGACGCATGTCGCTGACCGAAATCGATCTCGCCCTGCTGCGCTTGGCCAATGCTGACCTGGCGGCGCCAATTCTCGACCTGGCGGCGCGCGCCCTGCAACCGGCGTGGCCGGGCATCGCCGCGGGCGCCATCGTCGCGCTTGTGCTCGCGCGGATCGATCGACGGCGCGCGATCGCCGTGGCGCTCGTCGCCGTCGCGGCGGTCATCCTGGCCGATGTCGTCAGCTCGCAGATCCTGAAGCCCCTCATCGCGCGCCCGCGCCCCACCGCGATATACGACGATCTGCGCATCGTCATCGGGCGCAAGTCGGGCCTGGGTTTTCCGAGCAACCATGCGGCGAACATGGCGGCCATCGCGACCGCGCTGGCGTTTTATTTTCGCGCCGCCGCGATCGTGGTCGCGTTGTTCGCGCTAATCGTGGGATTCACGCGCGTGTACGCGGGCGTGCACTATCCGTCGGATGTCGCCGGGGGATTTCTCGTGGGGATCGCGTGCGCCGCGCTTGTCGCCGTCGCCGCGCGGCGGTGGGATCTCAATCGTCGTATCGAGGCGCTCGGGTTCCCGGCCGGCCGACGCGCAGGAAGTACCCGCAAAGATACTCTCCCTCCGGATGGTAGATGTTGATCGGATGATCGATCGCGTGCGTCAATCGCGAGAGAATCTGCACACTCGCGCCCACGTCGAGCGCCGCGCCGAAAATGACCTTCTGGAAGAGTCCTGCGTCGACGTGCCCGGAGCACGAAAACGCGAGCACGTATCCGCCCGGATTCACGCGCAGCAGACCGCGCATGATGATCTCCTTGTAGCCGCGCAACGCGCGCGGTACCGACGCCTGGCTTTTCGAAAACGCCGGCGGGTCCAGGACGATCATGTCGAACGTCTCCTCGTCCTCGCGCAGAAAATCGAAGACGTCCGCCTCGATGAAGCTGTCCTCTCCCGCGGCGAGCTTGTTCGCTTCGTAATTGCGCCGGCCGATGTCGAGCGCCGGCCCGCTGCCGTCCACGTTCACCACGCGCCTGGCGCCGCCGACAAGCGCGGCGACGCCGAACCCGCACGTGTAGCTGAACGTGTTGAGAACGGACTTGCCCTCGGCGATGCGCTCCACGAGCCGGCGCGCGTCGCGTTGATCGAGGTAAAATCCCGTCTTCTGCCCGTGCTGGATATCGACAAAGTAGTGAAGCCCGCGCTCCCGGATCGGAACGATATCGTCCGGCGCGTCTCCGGCGAGCGTTCCGCTTTGCCTCTCGAGCCCTTCGTCGAGGCGAAAGCCGCTGTCCGAGCGTTCGTACACGACGCGCGGCGACAACTCGCGCTCGATCGCGCTCACGATGTCCTCGCGGCGTCGGTCGGCGCCCGCCGTCTGGAGCTGCAACACGACGTGTCCCGCGTAGTCGTCGATGATGACGCCTGGCAGGCCGTCGCCCTCGGAAAAACAGACGCGGTAAGCGTTCGTGTCCTCGGGCAAAAGCGCGCGTTTCCAACGGGCGGCGTCTCCGATCACGCGCGCGAAGAAGTCCACGTCGACCGGCTCGTCGTTGAAAGTGAAAACGCGCACGCGGATCTGGCTGCGGGGATTGTACGCGCCGCGGGCGAGAAACTCTCCGCGCGACGAGAACACGTCGACGAGGTCCCCCGGCTCGCCGCCGGGCTCGCGCGCGATCGCGCCGGAAAACACCCAGGGATGCCGCGCGAGCAGGCTCTTTTCGCGGCCGGGTTTCAACTCAACGACCGGGTATGTCATGGGCGAGGAATGAGAAAAAGGAAAAGGGGAGAGGGGGTAGGGGCGTCGCGATCGTCGATCGCGTCAGGAAAAATATTTCGTCGTCGATGTCCCTTCACAAGTTCACTCCTCAAATAAGTCGAATCATGCGCGCGCCGCAAAAGTTGATCGCTGTTCCCGCTTCCTGTTTCCTATTTCCTGTTTCCTCTTTCCTATTTCCTGCTTCCCGCCGTCACCCCACCTTGATCGCCACCACGGGCTGGCGCTTTCCCGGCGGCGTGAAGGACCAGACGCGGCCGTAGACCTCGATCGGCCGGCCCTCTTTCATCTCATTGACGGTCGCGGTGTATTTTCCGGCAGGCGACAGGACGACGAATTCACCGAAGTCGGTTGTCGCCTGAAACGCGTCGAACTCCTCGACGAACCCGGGCGGTAACGGATACTGGAACTTGCCCGTCAGGAAAACCGGGCGGTCGGTCCATTGCACGAGATTGCGGCGGACGTCGTAGAGCGGAACCCGGCCGAATTCGGCGTCGCCGGCCGCGCCGAAGACAACGGGCTCCTTGGCGCACGCGGCCGCCAGGATCGCGATCGACAGCAGAATCGCCGTGACCAGGTGCGGGAAATCGCGTTTCATATCCGACCTTCGTTTTCGTCGTGAAAAAATTCGCGCGTCGGTCTTGGATCGATTTCAGCTAACCGGAGCGGTGGGCGTGTGTCAAGGACGAATGGTCAGTTTCGGAGTCCAGGCGGCGGGCATCATGCGCGCGCGCCGATCTGCGCGAAAATCGTTGTGTATAGATCAGGTCGGCGATTTTGATGCAAACCTGCCCCAGATTGAAGATGGCTTCGTTGAGACCCTCGCGGTCGGGCTGGCGGATCGGGATCTCATAAGCTCCTTCAACTTCGCGAGCGCCGTGGAGTTCCAAGACGCTTTCGATGATTTCACGGCGTCGCCCACCACGCCGGAAGTTTGGTCCCAGTTGAATATCGAGCAGCCATTGGAGCGTGCCGCCGAGATCGCTCACCGCCTGCGCGGACTTCAGGCTCGTGCAATGTCGTGGTTCCAAAAAGACGTCGACAAAACCGCCTTCGGGGTACAGGAATTTTGTCGCGATTCGCACGTACCCGGTTTCGACGACGTCGATGTCGTGGATCGACGGCATGCCCTGAAGTGCGGTTCGAATCGATTTGATTTCGTCCATGCGCCGGCTCCTTACGCTCACGGAAGTATGAAATTTCCCCTGAAATTTATCAATCCAAGGTGGCACATTTCGTCGAATATATCCCGAATATTTCTTCCGGAAAGGTCATCGCGGCGATTCAAATACGGCAGATTTTTCGCGGGGCAGGCCTCGGATTGAAGCGCGTGTTTATGACTCCTTCCCGCGATGCCGTGGATCGAACCGTCGACGCACAAACGACAATTCGGACCAGTTCCCCGCGATACGATGTTGACGACCTTTTTCGCCGTCCGCTCATTGACGCTGATATTCATCAGGAGGTCCGGACTGATGGGAAGACGAATTCGAATTCCGCGATGTTCGCGAATCGAGGGACGGACAAAGCGAAGTTGAATGTCCTCGATGATCGCCTTGCCCGGAAGATCGCGAAGCGTTTCAAATTCCGTGCGATTCATAACGAACATGCCCTCCGCTTTTCGCCGAACGCCGACTTTCCGAATGGCGCCTATCGTAACGGGATTTGTGTTAGCATCAACGATCGTATGCGGATATTCCGCCGCCGCGCGCGATCGGGCGGCGTGGGGGTTTTGCACGCCTTGAGGACGATTGACGGCGATACAGCCCTTCGCTACGCGGGCATGAAGCTCGGCGACCGCGCGCTCATCGGCCCGGAGGTCGTGCAGGTCGACCTGACCGACCTGTGCCCCAACAACTGCGTCGGCTGCTGGGCGCGCTCGCCGTTTTTGCGCGACGGCGACCGATACGACACCCTCGAGCAGGGCGAGATGGAACCGCCGCTCGCGTTCCGCCTTATCGACGAGCTCGCTCGCCTGCGCGTGCGCGAGGTATTTCTCGCCGGCGGCGGCGACCCGACATGTTACAAACACCTCGTCGATTTCGTCGGGCAGGTGAAGGCCGCGGGCATGCGCTGCACGGTCAACACGAGCTTCGTGTGCACGAAAAACGACCAGCTCGACGGCCTGTGCGACGTGGGGCTCGACCACCTCATCGCCTCGGTGTGGGCGGGTAACGCGAACACCTATGCGCGCCAGCACCCGAACAAGAGCGAGCAGACCTTCGCCATTGTGACCGCGTTCCTTGAGCGCATCGTCGCGCGCCGGTCCGCCGGGCTGCCCGTGCCGACCGTGAAGATCTATCAGGTCGTGAACAATCTGAACTACCGCGAGCTGCGGGAGATGATCGATTATGCGCGCGACGTGGACGCGGACGAGGTGGAGTTTTCCGTCTTCGATCCGATCCCCGGCCGCACGTCGATGTTCACCCTGACGCAGGCGCAGATCGGATCGGTCAACAAGTTTTTCGAGAATCTGACGCCGCCGGAACGCCCGTTCGTGCACAGCGAACTGATGCTGCGCCGCCTGAACGAATACGACGCGGACAAGGGCGTGTTCGACAACGGCATCGTCGCGTCGATTCCGTGCGCCGCGGGCTGGTTCTACTCCCGCATCACGACGATGGGGCTCGTGAACGGCTGCCTGAAGGCGCACCGCGTGCCGACGGGCAACGTGCGCGAGAGCGGCGTGGCGCCCGTGTGGTTTTCGGACAAGCACAACGAATTCCGGCGCGAGACGAAAACGATCCGCCCCGACAGCAAGTGGCTGACGAAAAACATCGGTCACGACGTGAAATTTCCGCTGCCGGGGTGCTTTCGCATTTGCGACAACCTTGGCCAGAACCAGGCGATCATGCGCCGGCACGGCGGGCTGACGCCGGAAGATCACCGGCTTATCGACACCCTGGCGGCGAAGGCGAAAGGCGGCATGACGCGCGAGGCGATTGTCGCCGAAGCCGACCGGCTCGTGCGCGAGGATGCACGCCACGCCGAGGCGCCGGGGCTCGTGTCGTCGTTCACGCGCGTGCAGGTAAACGGCGGCGCCGCGAACGGCAAATCGAAAACCGGCGACGACGAGGGCGGATCGAACGGGGCCGGCGGCGCGACAAACGGCGGCGGCAACGGCAACGGATCGACGAACGCGTGGGGCAACGGCGGTACGCACGCCTCGGCGGCAAACGGCGGCGCCGCCGGTGTGACACCCGTCGCGTTCGTGACGAACCCGCGCATCAAGCGCGAGACGCCGGCGATCGAATCGACGGCGGACAACGCGCTCGTGCTCGCGGGCGATCTGGACGTATTGCACGAACATCTCGACGCGATAGCGCCGCGATTCGACGTGGCGGTCGCGCGCCTGGCCGAGCTTGGCGAACGCGGTCGCGTGCGCGTCCCGGTGACGAGCGGCAACGTTTTTCGCCTGCGCGAGATCGCGGAGCTTGTCGCCGCGCGCGCGGGGCGTTCGATCGGCGACGGCGAGCTGTGTACGCTTTCGCCCACGCCCCTTTCGATGCTGCCAAAACGCGCGGGTGCGTTTCTCGACGCCACCTCGCGCCGGCTCGCGGCGGCGGGCATCGACCTCGAGATCGATCGCGACGAGATCATGGGCGTGCTGCGCGCCGCCTCGGTCGCAAGCGGCGTGGAGACCGAACGCCTGCGCGCTCTTGGCGTTACCGCGAACCGCGCGTTCGTCGGGCCGCGCACGTTTCATCTGGATGTGACGAACACGTGCAACACGGACTGCGTTCAGTGCTGGTTTCACTCGCCGTACGCGAAGAATCGGCCGGATGCCGGCGACTTCGACATCGAGTGGAAGCGCCGGCAGATGCCGTGGGACACGTTCACACGCATCGTCGACGACCTCGCCGACATGCGCGCGGGCGAGGACGTTGTGCTTTCGGGTAAAGGCGAGCCGACGGTGCATCCGCGCATCGCGGACATGGTGCGCTACGTCAAATCAAAGGGCCTGTTCGCGACGTTGTTCACGAACGGCATTCGGCTCGATGCGCCGCTCGCCCGGGCGATCGTCGAATCGCGCTGCGACATGGTGTACGTCAGCCTTATGGCGGACGCCCCCGACACCTACGCGCGCCTGCACGAAAGCCCGCCCGCCGGCGAATTCGAGCGCGTGGTGGAGAATATCGCGAATCTCGTGCGCGAAAAACGCGCCGCGAAGGCCGACGCGCCGCGCATCGTGCTGGTCGATGTGGTGTGCAACCGCAACCACGATCGCGTCATCGAGTTCGCGCGCCTGGGGGCGTCCCTTGGCGTGGACATCCTGCGCTACCAGCTCACCGCGATCGAAAGTTATAACAAGCCATTGTCGATGACCGCGGGCGAGTTGGCGCGCGTGCGGCGCGATCTGTCGTCCGCGCGCGGCATCGCGCGCGACGCCGGGATGTCCATTGTCGAAAACATCGACCTGCAACTCGCGCGCGGCGAGGAGAACTGGTCGGGCGACCGGTATCTGCGCGAAGGGTGCTTCGCGGGCTGGTCGTTTTCGCGCGTGTGGGCCGGCGGCGAGGTGAGCTTTTGCTGCGCGCCGAAGGTGATCGCGAATCTCAACGACGCGCGCTTCGCGGATGTCTGGACCTCGCGCGACTACGACCGCGCGCGCATCGCGGGAAAGCTCATCGACTTAAACCGCGACTACAAATTCCAGAACGGCGAAACGCTCTTCAACGCGATCTGCACGCGCTGCCCGAACTACGAAGGCGTCGAGCGCCTGCGCGACGTGATGCGGCAGGCGAAGCTGCCGTCGGGGCGCGCGGCGCGCGTTTAACGAATCGCAATTCACCACAGAGGACATAGAGGACAACGGAGGATACCGTTTTCACTCTGTGTCCTCTGTGTTCTCCGTGGTGAAACCTATTACCGGAACCGGTGCGCGCGTTCGGCGAAAAATCGCACGAGTGGAGGGACCGGATCGCCGCCGGCGGTGATGCGCACGCGATCGAGCCCCAGGCGATTGAGGCGGCGCTTCCATTCGGCGTCGCGCGCGCCGGCTGCGTCGGTCCACGCCTGGCGCGTCGCGGCGTCCGACAGGTCGATCCACTGAATTTCGCCCGTCTCCGCGTCGCGCATCGGCATCAGGCCCGCGCCGGCGAGCTCGCGCTCGCGCGCGTCGCCGATGTGGATGAACACGACGTCGTGCCGGCGCGAGGTCACCTGCAACGCGCGGCCGGGGTCGGGCACGCCGACAAGATCGGTCAGCACAAACACGACGCACCGCTTTTTCTGCACGCGGCCAATGTAGTTGAGCGCGGCGGACAAGTCGGTGCCCGGCGCGCGCGGCTCCTCGTACAACACGTCGCGCACGATGCGGATCGCGTGGCGATGACCTTTTCCCGGCGGCACGAAGCTGTGCACGTCGCCCGAAAAAAGCAGCGCGCCGACCTTGTCCTGATTACGCACCGCGGACAGCGCGACGATCGCGGCGACGGTTGCGGCCGTTTCGCGCTTGGTTTCCGCCCGCGAGCCGGTCTCCATCGAACGCGAGATGTCCGCGGCGATCATGACGGTCAGCTCGCGCTCTTCCTCGAAGAGCTTGAGGTACGGACGCCCCATGCGCGCGGTGACGTTCCAGTCGATCGAGCGCACGTCGTCGCCCGCCTGGTACTCGCGCACCTCGGCAAACTCGATGCCGCGCCCCTTGAAGACGGAGTGGTATTGCCCGGCGAACGTTTCGTCGACGTGGCGCCGCGTGCGGATTTCGATGCGGCGGATTTTGCGGAGAAGGTCTTTGGGGAGCATTTAAAAAGGCTGAAAGGCTGAAAGGCTGCAAGAATCGAAGGTCATCGCAACAGCGACTGCGATGGCCTCGATCCTCAATCCTCGATCCTCAATCCTCGCGCTCACGGCTTTTGCACCTTTTCCAGGACGCGGGCGACGATGTCGTCGGACGTCATGCCCTCGGCCTCGGCCTCGTACGTGCCGATGATCCGGTGACGCAGCACATCCGGCGCGATGGTGTGCACGTCGTCGGCGATGACGAATCCACGGTGGTTCAAAAACGCGTACGCCTTCGCCGCGGCGGTGAGGTAAAGGCTCGCGCGCGGGCTTGCGCCGAGATTAATGAGCGGCGCGAGAAAATCCATGCCCAACGCGGCGGGCTCGCGCGTGGCGAACACGATGTCGAGGATGTACGAGGTGATTTTTTCGTCCACGTAAATGCGGCGCACGAGCTGCCGCAGTTCCATGATGCGTTCGGGCGTCATCAGGGCGCGAACCTCGGGCACATCGCCGCCGGAGTAGCGGCGGATGATCTCCCTTTCCTCCTGGCGCGACGGATACGAGACGCGCAGCTTCAGCATGAAGCGGTCGACCTGCGCCTCGGGCAACGGGTAGGTGCCCTGCTGTTCGATGGGGTTTTGCGTCGCGAAGACCAGAAAGGGTTTGGGAAGGACGAACGTGTGGTCGCCAAGCGTGATCTGGTGCTCCTGCATCGCCTCGAGCAGCGCCGACTGCACCTTGGCGGGCGCGCGGTTGATCTCGTCGGCGAGCACGAGGTTCGCGAACAGCGGACCCTTCTTCGCGTTGAACTCGCCCGTCTTCTGATCGAAGATCAACGTGCCGACAAGGTCCGCGGGCAGCAAATCCGGCGTGAACTGCACGCGCGCGAAGCTCCCGGAGATCGCGTGGGCGAAGGTGTTGACGGCGAGCGTTTTCGCGAGACCCGGCACGCCCTCGAGCAGGATATGCTCGCCGCAAAGCATGCCGACGACGATGCGTTCGACCATGGAACGCTGCCCGACAATGACCTTGCTCACCTCGGCGACAAGCGCGTCGACGGACGCGGCGGCGACCGTGACTTCCTCGTTCAGCGACTGGATATCCGGCGGAAGATTCATCGATACCTCTCAGAATGGGAAATCGGTCGTGCGTTGCGCGCGTTGGACAAACCGGCGGCGGCGCGGGTTCAATCGGTTTCGCGGTCCGCCGCGCGCCTCGCATCCGCGACCGCCGCTTGCGCCCGGCGCACGGCGTCCACGGCCTCGCCCACGCTTTTGGCGGCCGACTCGTCGTGACGCATGCGCGCGCAAAGGTTTGCGATGTCGCGCACGCTCGTCAAGACCGCCGCGGGAACGCCCCGCGCCGATAATTCGGAGACGCGCGTCGTCGTCGTTTCGTCCGGTACCGGCCCGGGCGCGAACAGCTCCCGCCACGTCGCGTCTTCGAGGCGCGCGAAAAACGCCGAATCGGGATTCGCGCGGGCGTCGCGGGCGAGGCGCTCGAGGGTATCGATGGGCGCCGCCGCGACGACCGGTGCGAGCCGTTTCGCGCGGCGCCGCTTCCCGAGGACGACGATCCAGAACGCGGCCAGCAACGCGACGAAAAGGGCGATCTTCGCGGCGCGCGTGGAAACGAGGCGCCCCCATGCGGTTTGCAATACCCGCACGTGAACGGTCGGCGCGATGGTCGAAAGCGTCTCGCCGTCGACGAGGTACGGCACGGTCAGGGGACCGAGATCGAATTCGCCGGCGCCGGCGCAGCGATAGGTGACGGTGGTCGTGACCGTTTTTTCGAACACGCCCTCGCGGATCGTCAGCGAGCTATTGCGGTTGACGCCACGGGTATCCAGGCCGGCGGCTTCGGGCGGCTCGAACGTCTGGATCGATACGTCGCGGCCGCGCGGCGCGATCCAGGTG
>JAIOHV010000177.1 GCA_019912885.1 bacterium | reverse complement strand
TGTACGTCGGCCCGCGGGTTCGCTCCACGCTTCCTCCCCACGGTCGGTCGCCCTTCCGCAGTTGCGCTTCGCTTCGATCGGGATGGCCTCCTCTCGGTCGGACTTACACCTACAAGACAGCGCCCATGCTGGGCGCACAACGAAAACCGGGAACGCCTTATGCGTCCCCGGTTCGTTTTTTCGATCGCCGGCCATTCGGCCCGCCCGCCCTACTTCTTGTACTGGCCGTAGAGCTTGGCCACTTCGTCCCAGTTGATGACGTTGAAAAACGCCTTGATGTAGTCCGGCCGGCGGTTCTGGTAGTGCAGGTAGTAGGCGTGCTCCCAGACGTCCAGGCCGAGGATCGGCTTGGCGTCCGAGTCCATCTCCGGGTTGTCCTGGTTCGGCGTGCTCGTCACCTCAAGCTTGCCCGACGGCGCGACGGAGAGCCACGCCCAGCCCGAACCGAAGCGCGTCGCCGCGGCGGTCGAAAATTTTTCCTTGAACGCGTCAAACGAACCGAAGTCGGCGTTGATCGCGCCGGCGAGCGCGCCGGACGGCGCGCCGCTCTCGTTCTTTTTCAGCAGCGTCCAGAATAGCGCGTGGTTGTAGTGGCCGCCGCCGTTGTTGCGAACGGCCGTGCGGACGTTTTCCGGCGCGACGGACAGATGCTTCATCAGCGAAACGATGTCCATGTCCGCAAGTTCCGGCCCGCAAGACTCAAGCGCCTTGTTCAGATTGGTGACGTAGGCGTTGTGGTGCTTGTCGTGGTGGATTTCCATCGTACGCGCGTCGATGAACGGTTCGAGCGCGTCGAACGAATAACCAAGATCGGGAAGCTTGTGCATCGGACGGTTCTCCTCTTTTTTTGCAAAATCGAAAACGAAGGAATGAAACAGCAGGCACTCGGCCCGTTGCCCGCGCCCTTAAAAGCTAGTCCGCGTCCGGGCGTTGTCAAGCCGACGGGCACGCTTCGTAAGGTATATTCCTTTTATGCGATACACCGAGGGCACCAAGAAGATACGGTGGTCACGGAGAAAACTGGATCAGTCCGTGAGCCTCCGTGTGCTCCGTGGCTCCCCGGTGCACTCCGTGTACCGCTGAATCGTCACCCCTCCACGCTCCCGCCTTCCAGCTCGATCACCGTCACGCCGTCGCCGCCCTCGTGGCGGTCGCCCGGGCGGGCGACAAGATTCGGCGCCTCGACGCGAAGATAATCGCGCACCTCGCGCTTGAGCTTGCCCGTGCCGTGTCCGTGGATGACGTAAAGGCGCGGGAGCTTGGCCATCGTCGCGCGGTCGAGAAACTCGCGCAGAAGATCGCGCGCGTCGTCGGCGAACTGACCGCGCAGGTCGAGCGTCGAATCCGGCGTCGCCGCGTCGAAATCCGGCTTCGGCTTCTCGATGCGCACGCGCGGCTCTTCCCGCGCGGCGCGGCTCGCGGCGCGCAAATCGTTCGCATCGACGCTCACGCGCACGCCGCCGACCATCACCGCGACGCGCCCTTTCACGTCCGGCCCCGACGCTACCTCCCCCTCGGCGTTCATCGGCGCGACGTACACCACGCGGCCCGGCTCGATCTCATCCGGCGCAAGCCGGCGCGGTTCGCCGCGCTGTTTCTCCTGCGGCGCGGGCGGTGTCTTCGCCTCCGACTCGGCGAGCGCCTCGTCGATCCGTTCGCGCGCTTCCTCCGCGTCGGCGAACGTAACGTCGCCGCGTTGCAAGCGCGCGATCGCGGCGCGGATGACCTCGCGCGCCTCGTCGTATGACGCTCGCACGGCCGCGAGCTCCGTGTTGGCCGCGTCGCGCCTCCGCGCATCCAGCTCACGCACGCGATCGCGCTGCACCTCCACCAGATGCGCCGCCTCGCGCTTCAAGCGCTCAGCCTCGTGGGCGCGCGTTTCGGCCTCGCGATGCGCGCGCTCCAGGCGCTCCATCACCGCGTCGAGCTCGGACGACGCGCCCTCGTACAGCTCGCGCGCGCGATCGAGCAGCTCCGCCGGCAGGCCCATGCGCGCGGCCACATCGAACGCGCCGGATCGCCCCGGGATGCCCTTGCGGAAACGGTACGTCGGCACCATGCGCTCGCGGTCGAATTCCATCGACGCGTTGACGAACCTCTCGCGGTTTTCCGCCATCGCGGCCAACTCCACAAAATGTGTCGTCGCGAAGGTACGCGCGCCGCGCCCGGTCAGACGTTCGAGAAGCGCCATCGAAAGCGCGACGCCCTGGCGCGGCTCGGTGCCCTCGCCGATCTCGTCGATAAGCACGAGGTCGCCCGCGCCCGCGCGATCGAGCACGTCTTTCATCGCGGCGACGCGCGCGGCGAACGTCGACAGGCCGGTTTCGATCGACTGCTTATCGCCGATGATCGCGAACACGCGCGGCGAAAACGGCAGCGCGCTTTGCTCGTCCACCGGCGGGAACAGCCCTGCGCGCGCCATCAGCGACGCGAGGCCAACCGCCTTGAGCAGTACTGTCTTTCCGCCCGTGTTCGGCCCGGTGATAACGACGCACGCGGTCTCGGCCGGCAATTCCACGTCGTTGGCGATGACCTCCCCACCCTGCATCACGAGATGCGGATGGCGAAGCTGTTCGAGCTTCAGCGCGCCGTCTTCCGCGAGCGCCGGCGCGTGCGCGCCGAGCTTTGCCGCGAAGCGCGCGCGCGCGAACGCAAGATCAAGCGCGACAAGATCGGCGCAAGTTTCGGCAAGCGGCGTGGAGCGCGCCGCGATCTGCCGCGAGAACTCGGCGAGGATGCGTTCGATTTCCTGGTCGATGTCGATCTGCGTCTGTCGCAGGACATTGTTGAGCTGCGTCACTTCGCGCGGCTCGACGAAAAGCGAGCGCCGCGTGTTCGACACGTCGTGCACGATGCCGTCGATCTTCACGTGCTTTTCGATCTTGACGACAAGCACGTAACGCCCGTTGCGCAGCGTGAAGATGTCGTCCTGCAGATAGTCCGCAAGCTCGGGCGACGCCGCCAGGCGCTGCATGGTCTCGTGGATCTGCTTGTGCACATCGCGATACCGGCGGCGCAGCCGCGCAAGCGTGTCGCTCGCCGCGTCGGCCACCTCGCCGTTCGGCTCGATGGCCGTGAAAATTTCGCGCTCGAGCGCCAGATCCTCGTACAGGCGCGCGGCGATCTGCCCGATACGCGGGTGCGCCTCCCAATTGTCGGAAAGGAGCGTGCGCGCAAGACGCGCGGCGGCGAGAATGTCGGCGCAAACGCGCACCTCGAAGGCATCGAGCGCGCCGCCGGCGCGAAGGCGCGCCAAAAGCGGCGCGATATCCTCCACGCTGCCAAGCGGCGGCTCCACGCCCTCGGCGGCAAGCGCGCGCGCCTCGCCCGTTTCCGAAAGCAGCCGGCGCGCCGTATCGAGATCGTCCGCGGGCGCGATCGCATAACACGCCTCGCGCCCGGGAGCGCTCATCGCGTGCCCGGCCAGATACGCCAGCACGCGCGGCCATTCGAGCAGTTCGAGGGCGGGGTCGGGATAATTTTTCAGATCGTCTTTGGGCGGCGTCATTGAATTATTGCGTCGCGCCGTAAGCCATCATTCCAGAATGTTGAACGGTGGGAATCCTTGCGAAAAAATATCGAGTCCGACAATGGCCGCAATGTGTTTCTGAATCTTGTTCCACGTCTCCGATTTGACCTCTCCGATGCGCGATCCGATGCGACGGAACGAAACGACACGCAGTTGGTGGCAGAGTGCTCGACCCGGCTCGCGTAATCCGGTTCCTTTCGCGTCAATGTCCACCGTGAATGTGTGGCGCCTCGGATTACTTGTAATCGGAACGATCCAGGCAAGTTCGTACCGAATGCGATTAAATTCACTCGTGGATACGACGATGCACGGCCGCGTCTTGCCTTGTTCGTGGCCTTGTACGGGGTCAAGTTCGACCCAGTAAATTTCGCCCTGTCTTGGTATTTTCACGGATCAGTCGTCCTCAAGCCCGTCGCCTACGGTCGTCTCCCAGAGGGCAAACTCTTCCTGTTCTTCCTTCCAGGCTTGCGGATCGTTCCGAATTGCTTCGAAATCGGCGTAGGCTTTCTCCCAAAAAACCTTTCGGGCAAACGAACGCACAGCCGCATCCAGAACAGTGCTCATCGAGGCGCCCGTCTTTTCGGCGGTGTCCTTGAGAAGATTCCGCGTTTCCTCGCTGATTCGAACGGTCGTTGTCGCCATTTCGGCCTCCCTTCGATCCGCAATCAGTCTACTCCATCTGACACAATATTGTCTACAGAAACGTCGACGTACTCGACCAAACTCGTAATCGCAGGGATTTCCTCGCCATATTTTCGTAAACCCTCGAAATGAAACGCCAGTGCTTCGGCCATAAGCACGCGGACCTCGTCGAGCGTACCGCCCGCGGCGACGCAACCGGGCACGTCCGGCGAGTACGCCGAAAAACCGGTCGAGGTGGGTTCGAAAACGACGGGAACCCTCACGACGCACTCCCCGCGTACATCGCCTCGATTTCCTTCTTGTATTTCTCGGGCACGACGCGGCGCTTGACCTTCTGCGTCGGCGTCAGAATACCGCTGGCCTCGTCGAACTCGTGGTCGACGACGGTGAATTTCTTGATCTGCTCGAAACGCGCGAGGTCCGCGTTCACCTTGTCCACCGCCTGCTGGTAGCGCGCGATAACCTTCGGGTGACGCACCAGATCCGCGTCGCTCGATGCGTCGATGCCCTCGTCCTTCGCGAAACGTCGCAGCATGTCGAAGTTCGGCGCGACGAGCGCGGTGAGGTAGTTGCGGTTGTCGCCGATCAAAATGACGCGCTCGATGAACGGGTCCGTGTTGAACGCCATCTCGATCGGCATCGGCGCGATGTTCTTGCCCGCGCTCGTGATGATCAGCTCCTTTTTGCGGTCGGTGATGACGAGGCGCCCGTGCTCGTCGAACTTGCCGATGTCGCCGGAATGAAACCAGCCGTCTTCCGAGATCGCTTCGGCCGTGCCGTCGGGATCCTTGTAGTAGCCCTTCATGATGTTGAAGCCGCGGATGAGGATCTCGCCGTCTTCGGCGATCGTCACTTCGCAGCCCTCGATTGGCGGGCCGACGGTGCCGAGCTTGTTGTCGCCCGGGCGCGTGATCGTCGCGGCGGGGCTCGTTTCGGTGAGGCCGTATCCCTGATAGATGTCGATGCCGAGCCCGTTGAAAAACGCCATCAATTCCTTCGCCAGCGGGCCGCCGCCGCCGTAAGCGACGCGCAGGCGATCCAGGCCCGCTTGCTGCTTCACCTTTTCGAGAACGACGCCGGCGGCCTTGTATTTCGCGGCGAGCGTTAGCGGCACGCGTTTGCCCTCGTTGCGGTACGAGAACACCTCGAGCCCGACGCCGTGCGCTTTCCAGAAAAGGTCCTGCACCGCCTGGGGCCGACTCTTCAGAATCGAATGCACGCGCAGGTACAGCTTTTCGTACAGGCGCGGCACGCTCATCAGCACCGTCGGACGCACGGCGATGAGCGCCTCGCGCATCGTGTCCGGATCGAGGCCCTCGGCCATGCCGAGCGTGCCGCCGACCTCGAAGCACCCGAAATAGTCCGCGACGAAACCGAACGAATGGCAAAGCGGCAGATGTGAGAGCCAGATGTCCTTTTCGTTCAGATCGAAATATTGGCGCGCCGGTTTTTGCGAGAGGAAGTTGCCGTTCGAGAGCATCACGCCCTTGGGAACGCCCGTGGTGCCGGACGTGTAAATGATCGCCGCGAGGTCTTCTTCCTCGATCGACGCGATGCGGTCGCCAAGGGTTTTCTCCGTCAGCTTTTCGAGCTCCCGGCGCCCGCGCCCGGCCAGTTCGTCCCAGGTCAGATACGAGCCATCCTTCGCCGGCTCGATCGGGTCGAGCACGACGACCTGCTTGACCAGCTTGCAGCTCGGCTTCATGGCGAACCACTTGTCCAGGTGGTCCTTCTCGCCGACGAAAAGGACCTTCGCCTCGGAGTGATTGATGACGTAGCCCGCCTCCTTGGCGGTTAGCGTCGGATACACGGGCACGATGACGCCACCGGCCTCGAATACGCCTGTTGCCGCCGTCAACCAGCGCGGGCGATTCGGCGAGAAGACGGCGATGTGATCGCCTTTCTCGATGCCGAGCGACACGAGCCCCGCCGCCACGCGCTCGGCCTCGTCGCGAAACTGCGCGCGCGTGATCGTGTGGAAGCCGTCGGTCAGCCGCCCGTCCTTACGCTTGGCGATGATGAGCGCACGGTCAGGATTGTCGTTTCTGCGATTGTAAAAAATCGCCGCGAGCGACCGCTCGGGTAGTATCGTGTCCGTCACGTCACACCCCCATTTTCGTTCCGGGCCGCGAAAGCCCACCCGTTCATCCGTTATTCCCTCAACGCGATCATCCGAATTTGCGGGAATTCGGTCGGGGGAGCAAGCGGAGCCAAGGCGTTAACGTCGTTTCTTCCACGCAACGGTCGCCAACAATCCCGCCAAGGTCGCCAGCGAAATCGCGAGCCCGATCGCGCGCGGCGTATCGCGGTAACGCAGTTTGACTTGCGTTGCGGGTTGCGCAAGTTCGACGGCAAGCAGGCCGCCGGCGTCGACGACACGGCCGACGTCGGCGCGCCAACGCGGGTCATAATTCTGATTGACGACGATTGTGCCCGGCGCCGTCATGGAAAAGATCGCGCGGATCGTGGACGGACCGATGGCGATGTCACGGACGACGTTGTTTTGTGTCGCGGCGACGGCGGCGCCCTCCGCCAAATCGCCGTGCTGAAAATACGCCTCGCCCTTGTATCCCGGCGCCGGGCGGCGCTCGCCGTGCGCGTCGACGAGATAGCGCGGTTGCGCGTTTTCCGGCAGCGCAATGTTGTTATCCCAGACGATCGAGCCGACACCGCGCCGCACATTGAGGTATGTGTTGCCCCAGCCGGTCGAGTGCTGCTCGCGCAGGCCATCGTTATCGAGCGCGACCTGATAGAATTCCGGCTCGCGCGCGGGACGCTCCAGCGGCACGGAAAACGCCCACGCGAATCGCCACGCCCCGCCGATGGCCGTGGGCAAAAGCGCCGCGACGGCCAGCACGAGCGCAACGATTTGCGCGCGCGGCCGGTCGGCAAGGCGCCTTTCGATCGCGGAAAACCCGATGCCCGCGGCGAGCACCGCCTGCAGCGTGACGAAAAAGCCGAGATACTGCAGCGGCCGATTGATGCCGTTGGCCACGGGCAAAAGGTGCAGAGGACGGTAGATATCGACCGGCGCGTTGCGGCCGAGCGCCAGCCACAGCAAAATGAAAAGTACAAGCCCCGCGCCCCGGCCCGCGCGACCGCCAGCGATCGCACCCGCAAGCGCCAAGACCAGCACCGCGACGGGAATACCCTGATATCCGAACTCCGAGGTTAGCGGCAGGACGCCGCCCTCGTTGTCGCCCGCGTATTCCGAAACGTAAGGCGTCAGGCCGGTGAGATAATGAAACGCCTCCGTCGACGCAGGGAGAAACTTGTTCGGATCCTCCGGGTTTAGCACACCCTCGTAGAACGTCGCGGTTCGGCGAAACCAGAATCGCTCCGCATCGTCGGCGGGCAGCATCGCCACGATGCGCGCGGGTATGCGCTCGATCGTCCCGCGACGCAGCAGATCGGCCATCGGCACGAACTTTACCGCGCCAAGGAGCGCCGCAACGGTAACGACCGTGCCGACCCGCATGATCGCCCATCGCCGCGAAGCCGCGCGCGTGTCGCCGAGGCCGAACGCGATGGCAAGCGCGACCCAGAGCAGAAAAAACGCGCCGCCGCCAAGCCCCTGCAAAAGCGCGGTCATCGTGACGAGCGCCGCGACGGCAATACGCCGCGCGCCGCCGCCGGGCGCGAGCATGAGCGCGAGTGCCATCGGGAATAAGAGCCAAACCGTCGACTCGTAGAAACCGACGACGATACGCGACGGATACCAACCCGCGAGCGCGAACGCGAGCGAAGTGAACGCCGCGGCGCGCGTCGATAGTGCGAGGCGATCGCGCGCGAGCAAGAATACGCCCCACCCGCCGACGAACAGCGCGAGCAGCATGTTCAGACGCAGCCCGACCCGTTCGCCGAACACAAGGCTCGTGAGGATCAACGGGCTCCATGAGCCGTCCGACGGATGCGCCGCGACGGGGTAGCCGCCGCCGACGAGATGGCTGCGGCCGGGCAGCGCGTGATGATGCAGGATCGTGTCGCGCGCGAGGGCGTCGTGCGTCGCAGCGATGGAAAAATCGTGGTTGCGATAATCGTCCGGACCGCCGAATCCGCCGGGCGTGCTGAACATCGCGATCGCGTAACACGCGACGCACGCGGCGAGCGCGAGCATCGGCCCGTGCCGGGCGACAAATCGCGACGAGCCGGACGTACGGATCACAAGTCGCCCTTCAAAAGCGGTTTGACGTCGATGACGCGCACGACGGTCTCGCCTCTCAGATCGTAGATCCAGATTCCGCCCCGATGATCGGTAGCCGCGATAGCGCCGCCGTCGCGGCGCGGGCGAACGCACTGCAGCCAGCCTCCGCCGGCATCGATCGCACGCGGCGCGTCGTCGCGATCGGTGCGCCCCAGCCGCACACGGCCGTCGGAGCCCGCGGCGGCGAACGACGGCGAGTTCGGGATGAGCGTGCAGAAGCTGACCCACGACGGGTCGGCGGCCCACGCGCGAATCTCGCGGCCCTCGCGCACATTCCAATAGCGCACGAAGCCGTCATCCCCGCAGGACAACAGGCGCTCGCCCGTCGCGTCGAACGACAGGGACGTGACGTCGTTGCCGTGTTCGAGCGGCGTGCCGTTCGGCCGAAGCGTTTCCGGATCGAACAGGCGCACCATCGCGTCCTCGCCACCCGTCGCGAGATGGCGGCCGCCGGGCGCGTACGCAAGATAGAGGGTGCCGCCTTCGTTTCCGGGAAATTCGGCGACCTTCGTGTTGCGCGCGAGATCGAAAACGTGCACGAGCCCCTCGCCGTCAGAGACCGCGACGCGCGACTCGTCCGGCGAAAACGAGATGGAATACACGTCCGATCCTACCTCGAACGCGCCCTCGCCGCCGCCGTCGAGATCGCGCACGACAACGCGGCCGCCCCAGTCGCCGGAGGCGAGATAGCGCCCGCTCGGCGAATGGATGACCTCCTGAATCCAATTGTCGTGCCCGCCCAGGCGCCGCGCGAGCGTTCCGTCCGCCACGTCGAACACGAGGATTTGGCGGAAGTAGCCGGACGCGAAAAGGAATCGGCCATCCGGTGACCAGTCGAGCGCCACCACCCACGGCAGCACCGTTCGCGCGGGGCTGATCGCACCAAGCCGCAGGCCGAGCATGAAGAAGAAATCGTACGTATTGACCGGACCGACCGCGAAGGTGGCGACAGCGGCGATCATGCCGTACGCGACAACCGCGGCAAGCGCCAGGGCGATCGCGAGCCGGATTGCGACGCGGCCCCGGCTCATCGCGCCGCCCCGAGCGCGGCGTCGAGCTTGTCGAGATCGAGACGATACAGCCCGCAAAAACAGCCGAACCACGCGTATTTCCGCTCGCGATCGATCACGAACGCCTTGACATAGCCGCCTGAATCGACAACCCCGGCGCGCCGGTTTGTGTCGAGATCGACAACCGAAATGAAGCCCCCGTAATTGCTGGTGACGAAGAGCCGGCGTCGCGTCTCGTCGATGGCGAGATTGCGCGCGCCGAAGCCCGCGCGATAGCTGTGCGTCACCTTCATGGTCTCATCGTCCACCCGCAGCGCGCGCGCGGCGTAGAAGTGGCTCGTGAACAGATCGCCTGATAACGGGTCGCGTTCGATGGCGTAGCTCATGCCGTCGACGAGCGCCGCCTCCGGAAGCGGCGCGAACGCCTCGTCGAGCACCGACAATAAGGGGCTGATCCACAGCGAGGAGGTGTAGTAGCGCGAGCCGGCGCCGGTGCGCGCGATGGCCATGTCGTGGATATCGCCGACGCGCCACGGCAATTCATGCGTCTCGAATGTGCTCAGGTCGCGCGGCGCCGTGAAAAGGCGCGCTTTGTTCTCGCACGTCGCGATCACAAGCCCGCGCGCCGAATCGTAGTGGACGCGATTGAGCCAGCACATATCCGGCCACGCGCGATACGACGCAAGGCGCCCCGCGGCCCCATCGATCTCCATGATGATGTTGCGATACTCGCCGGGCTCGGGGAACAGCGGCCACAGCGGCGTCGCGGGCATGTAGGTCGCAAGGAAGCGATCCTCCTCCGGCATCGCGATCAGGTCTTCCATCACGCCGACCCGCAACGTGGGGTCCGGCGCGCCGCCGACATGTTCCGCCCACGCGCGGACCGCCCAATCCTCGTACAGCGACAACGAGACGTCGTCCACCTCAAACGGCGCGCTCGTCCGCACGCGCAGCAGGCGCCCTTCCTCGCGGGCGACGGCCAACAGGTACATTCCCGAAGGCGCCATCGCCATGCGGAAAAGCAGCGGCGTTTTCGCGATGCGTTCCAGATACGGCGCGTCGCGAGGGCAGACCCATACGCGCGTCGCGTATCCGTGCGCCAGGCCGATCGTTCCGGCCAACGCCAGCGCGGCAAGCCCGGCCGGCCATCGGCGAGCATCCCAGGTGATGCGCGGCAGGACCGGCAGGCTGTGCGCGCGCATCGCGTCGGCGATGAGCGGGACGATCGCGACGCACGCGGCGACGATCGGCGCGGTCGGGCGCAAAAGCGCGCCGAATGCCGCCAACGTTGCCAGGCCGGCGACCTCGGCCGCGGCGATCGCGCGCGCGCGCCCCGCGTATCTGCGGCCAAAACGTGCGGCGACCAGCGACGCCATCGCGGCCGCCGTCATGGCGCCGAAAAGGCCGAACGTCCAGAGCCGCGTCGAGCCAAGCGCCTGCGCGAAGCGCGGAATCGCGTAGCCCTCCGGATCGGAGATGTGGATGCGGTAGCCATAGGCGAGACTGACGATCGAAACGACAAACGCCAATGCCGAGGCGCGCCGGCGGACGCCGGATCGCTCGCCGGCCGTGAGATTGCCGGGGGGGCGGCTTGAAAGGAAGAACACGACGAGCGCCGCGATCGACGCGGCGGCAAGCGCGCGGTCCATCAGAAATCCGAACGCGACGAAGATGGCGATCGACATCGCCGCGACCGCCGAAACGAGAAAATGGGTGACCGCCCACACGCGCGGCGCGCGCGTGCGTAACCGGTAGACAATCAAGGCGAACAGCGCGGCGACGCTCACGGGCACAAGATCGGCCTCGCCCAGCATCGCCGTGCCGGCGGCGTTGATCGCGAAAACGATCGCGTGGTCGATGACACGCGAGACGGGCGAGCTGAGGCGTAATAGGAGATCGGCCGCGACAACAAGCGCAACGCCCGCGACCACGGCCGCCGCCGCGATTCGCAGCCGACGCACGATGGGATGGCGACGTTCGATCACGAACCCGTGTCACCGATATGAGGATCGATACGGAATACCCCGCAATCGCAACCCGTGTACAGGGCGCCGGTCGCCTCGTCGAGATGCAACCCCTTGATGTGTCCGCCGATCCGCCGCCGAAAAACGCGTTCGCCGGTTTCCGCATCGATGCCGAAAACCTCGCCGGAGTACATCGACGCGGTGTAGACGCGCCCGCGCGACGGGTCGACGGCGACCGGGCGGATGCCAAAGCCGACCGGCCATTCCTCGGCGATTTCCATGCGGTTCGTATCGACGACCAGCATGCGTCCGCTGATGAACTTCGGCACGTAAATCCTGCGGCGGACCCCGTCCATCGCCATGTCCCAGCTTCGCGTCCCGACAAAAACACGCGCCGATTCGCGGCGGTTTTCGACATCAAGCGCACGCAGCATCGGATCGCACCAAAGGCCGAGCGAATAGATGGTCTCGCCCGAGTCGTCCACCAGAATCTTGTTCGGCTCCACGCCGCACGAAAGGATGCCTTCGCCGGCAAGCCAGCCGGTCGCCTCGCCGCCCGGCTGCGGCCACCTGATCGTGTCGAGCAGCGTCAGGTCGTCCGCCGAAAGTACGAAGACGCCGTTATCGAACTCCATCGAAACATACACGCGCGTCCCGGGTCCACGCACCATCTCGGAAATCCCGGTGCCGGACAATCGTTCGACCAGGCCCTCCGATGTGCCGTCGGCGCGCAGCACCAGCAAGTCGTTGTCGTCGTGATTGTCGGAGACGGCAAGCAACAACAAAAAGCGGTCGTCGCCGACGCGAAGGATCGTCTCCGGCTCGACCCCCGAAAAGATCGCGCCCGTACCCTTGGTGAATGGCCGCGTGTCGAGGATCGTTCGCGCCGTGCCGCCGCCGGTGGGCACCGCAATCACGCGGCGCGACTCGCGCAATGCGGCGATCAGCGTGTCTCCATCCGCGGTCGTCGCGAAATCGAACGCGCCCGCGTCGCGCGTCAGGCGAACGACGCCGAGCCCGGGCGCGGCGCGGTCCGCGCAATCCCACATGCGCGCCGCGTAATGGACGCCGAATGCGACAAACGCCACCAGCGATAGCGGCAGCAAGGCGGCGAACGCGCGGCGCGGATCGAACGACAACCAGTCGATCGGCGCGAAACCCGCGCGAGCCAGACCCGCCGCCACAACGGCGACGATGGCCGCGCCGGCAAACGGCATCGCCCAGGCCGCCGGCACCGCAAGTGTCATCACGACGACGCAGGCGGCCGCGACGACCGCCGCGCGCGCGCGCACCGGGGCCCGCCCACGCTCACCGCGGATCGAGCGCCACAACGGCAATGCCGGAACGGCGAGCACGAATAGCGCGGCCAGGCGATAGACCGCCGGCGCATCAGCCGATCCGCGCGCCGCGATCTCCGAAACCGCCTGCACGATCGGCACGCCGAAACGCCCCGTGACCATCGCCAGAAAAAGCTGCGCGCCGACGAAAAGCAGCACGTGCGTCGTGGGGATGTCCGCGAAATTCGCTCGATGTCGGGAAAGCGCCGGGGCTTCGGGTTCGCCGCCCGGTGCGCCGAGCCGGTGCGGTGCTCGCGCGACGAATCGGAAGACCCACGCGGCCACCGCGAGATATCCCGCAAAAAGTGGAAGCCACGCGAGCGCGGCGAACGCGACGATGTACGCCTGCGCGATAAGCGCAAGGAACGCGGCGAGGATCCAGAACGCCTTTTCCGCCACGCCGCCTTCACCACGGCGACGGCGGCGGCCCAGGGCGACGCACGCGGCGACGACGGCGATCGCGAGCACAGTGTTTTGTGTGTTGCTGGTCGTTCCAAACCAGAACAGGAACTCCATGAAGAAGTAGAACGCCTTGGGAATGAAGAAGACGCGAGGCCGAAGCCACGGGATCCACGCGCTCGCCGCGAGCAACGCGGCACTCGCCGCGACGGCAACCGTCAGCGCCATCGCGGCGGCCCTCGGCCGCTCGCGCCGCGCCACGCTGGGGGCGGATTGCGTTTTATCCACCGTGCCGGGCGTCCCGCACGACGGCCGCTACCCCGCCGCGCTGACGATCTCGTTGACGATCCGGTTGCAGATGTCCGTGGCTTCGTCCGGTTCGAAGCGGAAGCGGTCGCAGACGAAGTTCATGTAGAAGCGGTTGTTGTGCGCGCGCACCGTGAGGCCAAGGCCGAGGTTGCGCGCGATCGACGCGGACGAGTGCATGTCGCTGATCGAAAAATCGCCCACGTCCACGATCTCCGATTCGAGCGTCTGCCGGCCGTCGACGATCTTCGGCCAAACGGTGCCGAGGTTCGAAAGATAAAACGTGCAAGGAATGCGCTCGATAATCGGGCGAACGAAGTTGCGCCGGATGTGCAGCGGAAACACGCGCATCGACTGAACGATGCGCCGCATCGAGTGGTAGAAGGCGATGTCCACGCCGCGCTGAAGCTGGTCGCGCCGCGTATCCCGGAAAAACCGGATGATCGTGTCCAGGTCCGATTTCTCGTGCCCGATCGATACGAAATTCAGGCCCGAAAGCCCGGCGCCCGTGTTATCGCCGAGTTCCATGCGCCCCGTGAGGCTCGTGATGAGCATGAAGCGCATGCGCTCGGCCGACGCGCCGCGCTCCTCGTTCCATTGCGAAAGGACCCGGCGCGCGCACGCGAAAATGATGTCGTTCAGCGTCGCTTCGTTTTTCGATGCGCGCGAAAGGACGCCTTCGAGGATCTTCGGATCGTCGAATGTCGCGCGGCGGCTGATGCGGCCCATCATCTCGGCCGGCGGCAACACACGCCGCGTCTTGATCATGGCGACCTTCGAACTCGTGTTCTTGATGAGCACGTCCGCGAGCTGCTCGCGCGCGAAGGTGACCGCGGAGAGCGGTTTCACGTAGCCGCCCTTGCGTTCGAGCATCGCCATGCCGAGCTTGTCGGCCCACGCGGGGCGTGCGCCCTTCACGCGCTGGTGGTAGCCCGCGAACATGCGCGTGATGACCTTGTACGCCTTGAACGGGTCCATCACGCTATGATGGAAAAAGATCGAAAAGATGTGCTCGTCGTCGGACACGCGCACGAGGTAGCAGCGGAATGGAAATTCGCGCGTGGGATCGATGCGCCGTCGCGTGCGTTCGGCATGAAAGCGCGTGGAGAACTCCAGCGGATCGAACGGCGCGCCCGGAGAATCCGGTGGCGTCGCCATGTGGCGGCAGTCCTCGATGACAAGGCGGTTTTTGACGTGGGTGTTGAAATACCAATACGGCTCGTAAAAGATTCCGCGATGCCGCTCGGCGAGATTGCAGTTGAACACCGGCACGCGCATAAGCGCGTCGTCGAACGACTCGGCGATCGCCGCGTAGTCGATCGGCCCGCGAAACTGCATCTGCGTCCAGTCGGATTTGGGGTATTCGTCCGACTCCACGCTCATCGCGTATTCGGAGAAGTGGTCAAGCGGCGCCCGATACGACGCAAGGTCGCCGGGGCGGTCGCGCGGCGCTTCGGGCGGCGTGATCGACGCGGCGACA
>JAIOHV010000176.1 GCA_019912885.1 bacterium | reverse complement strand
GAATCCAAGGATGAAAATTGACGACCGATCCCCGCCACGTCCAGGGCGACGCCATCCGGCTTGGACGCGATGACCTGCTGCGCTGGGACGAAAGCAAGCCGCACGACTTCTACGAATCGAACCCGCTTCTCAAACGCATTCTCGCGCGCTTTCACGGCGGTGACATCGACGAAAACGCGTTCTCGGAGTTCGGCCGTCTCGTGGCCGGGCCGATCAATCTGGTCGCCTCCGAAAACGATCGCGCGCCGCACCTTCCGCACGTCGAGCGATTCGACGGGCTGGGCACGCGCATCGAGGAGATCGTCTTTTCCCCGCTCTATCACGCGGCCGGCAAGCCGGCGTACGACGCGGGGATCATCTCGTGCCTGGCCGAACCCGGAAACATCTGGTTTCAATCCGTCCTGTTTTACCTGCTCGGTCACGCGGGCGAGATGGGGCACCTTTGCCCGATCACCTGCACGTCCGGGATGGTCCGCGCGCTTCAGCAAAAAGGAAGCGCCGAACTGAAGGAACGCTGGCTGCCCGGCCTGTTGACCCCCATCTACGAGGACCGCCTGCACGGCAGCCAGTTCCTCACCGAGGTCCAGGGAGGGTCCGACGTGGGCGCCAACGCCGTCCGTGCCGTGCCCGACGGCGAAAACCCCGGCGCGTTTCGCGTGTACGGCGAAAAGTGGTTCTGCTCGGTCGCCGACGCGGCGCTGTTCCTCATCACCGCGCGCCCGGAAAACGCGCCCGAGGGCACAAGCGGCCTGGGGTGTTTCCTCGTGCCGCGCCGGCTTGACGACGGTTCGATCAACAATTTCGTCGTCCGCCGCCTGAAGGACAAGATCGGCACGCGCACGCTCGCGACCGCGGAGATCGACTTCGAGGGATCGCTCGCCTGGCCCGTCGGCGAAATCGACGAAGGCTTCCGCATCGCTGTCGGCATCGTACTCAACACCTCGCGTTTCATGAACGCGCTCGGCTGCGCCTCGTGCATGCGCCGCGCGTACGTCGAGGCCGCGAGTTACGCGCGCTACCGCAAGGCGTTCGGCCACGCCATCGCCACCTACCCGCTCGTGCGTGAGACGCTCTCGATCATGAAGTCGGAGGAGGCGGGCGCGCTCGTGACGACGTTCTTCCTCGCCGAGATCATCGACCGCATGGATCGCGGCGAAGCGTCGCGCGAGGACGAGATGCTCTATCGCGTGCTCGTCAACGCGAACAAATACTGGACGAGCATCATCGCGACGGACGTCACGCACCGTGGCGTGGAGATTCTCGGCGGCAATGGCACGATCGAGACGTTCTCGATCCTGCCGCGCCTGTACCGCGACGCGATCGTGCTGGAATCCTGGGAAGGCAGTCACAACGTGCTCTGCATGCAGGTTCTGCGCGACATCGGGCGGTTCGGCATCATCCCCGTGATCGACGCAAAAATCCGAGGCTGGCTTGCCGCCGCGGACGACGTCGAATCCGCGGCCACCGTCGCGCTGTCCGCGTGGGAGCGCACGCGCGCGGGACTGGACCGTTGCGTCGCTGATCCGGTTTACGGCCAGATGCACATCCGCCGCCACATCGAATCGATGATGGCGATCATCGAGGTTGGCCTGCTGTACGATCAGTCCGCGTGGGAGACTGGCCAGGGGCTCAACACCGAAACGGCGGTCATGGCCGATCTCCTCGCGGTGCGCCGCCTGGATCCCGCCTACCGCGCGGAGGACGACGAGCAGCACTTGTTCCGCTTCGATCGCATTCTCGCGAACGATCCGGTGCTCCACTGCTAGAAAACGACGGCCGAAAAATGAAACCGATCGATGGACCCCGGCGCGCGACGCTCCTTACCGCCGCCCTGCTTTTCACCTTCGCGCTGGCCTCCTCCAACGCCGAAAAATCCGGCGAGCCGCGCGCGCATACCGGCGTTTCCGTGCCCTTCCAGCTTTTCGACGGCGAGCCTGCCGATCGGGATTCGCCGCGCTCGCCGCTTCTTGAGGCGGGCCTTTCGGGCGATCTTTCCGCGCACGTGCTCGCGGCGCCGGAGGCCGCGGCCGAAATCGATCCGCAACGGCGCGTCAAGGCCGGCACGCACATCGAACTGGAAACGCTCGCCGCCGGCGACTGGCAGGCGATCGACGACGGCGCGGGTGGCGTTTCGTACGCGCTCGAATACCGCGTGCCGGGCGCGACGTTCCTTCGCCCGCGTTTTGCGCGCCTGCCGCGCGCCGAGGTTCTTGTTTACGGCGCGTCGGGGATTCCGCAGCGCGTCGACGCGACAAATACCTCAAGCGATCCGGCGATCTGGGGACCGATCGTCGAGGGAGAGAGCCTCGTTATCGAGGTCGTCGGCGTCGACGCGCCGCCGGATTTGTCGATCGACCGGCTGTCGGTCGGCGAGATCGCGCCGCCGCTGTCGACCGAACAGAACTGCCACCTGGACCCAAACTGCTACGCGGATTACGCGGACATCCGCAAGGCCGTCGCGCTGATGCTTTTTGAAGAGGGCTGGGGCACGTACATGTGCACCGGCAGCCTCATCGGCGATGTTCACGGAACGCAAAAGCCCTGGTTCTGGACCGCGAACCATTGCATCAACAAGCAGTCCGTCGCCGAGACGCTGGTCGCGGTGTGGAATTTCGAGACGGACGCTTGCGACGGCGTCGTCCCCGGCCTTGACGGGCTGCCGAAAAACTACGGCGCCGACCAGATCGCGAACGCCTCGGCGTCGGACTTTTCGCTGCTGCTTCTTCACGAAGACCCCCCCGCGGGCAGCGCGTTCCTCGGTTTCACGACCGACGACCTCGACCCGGGCGAAAATATCTCCGTCGTCCATCACCCGGCCGGCGCTTTCAAGCGCCTCGCCTTCGGCTACGAGGTGAGCGGGTGGGACTCGAACATGTGGTACGTCGTTTACACGGAGGCCAACACCGAGGGCGGCTCGTCGGGCTCGGCGCTGCTGAACGAGGACCGGCAGCTTGTCGGGCAGCTCATGGGCGGCACGTCGTACTGCTGGTACCGTCCGGGAAAGGATTGGTACGGCAAGTTCGGCAAGTCCTGGAATGCCGGCGCCGCCGCTCCGCTCTCCGAAACGACGACCACCACCACAACGACCACCACGACCACGACGACGATCCCGGCGACGGACGACGACGCGGACGACGATGACGCGGTCGATGACGACGGCGACGATGACGCGTTAGACGACGACGCGTTCGACGATGATTCCGCGAACGCCGACGACGACGCGTCCGACGACGATGGTTTTGGCGCGTCGGCGGATGACGACGACGATGACGGCGGCGGCGGTTGCGGCTGCGGATGATGATTGCGGGCGGCGGTTACGGCTGCGGCGCGTGACAAAAGACGTTGCGTGCTGCGCGACGTCATCCTGCGCGACGTCATCCTGAGCGAAGCGAAGGATCTGGCCGGCTCCTGCGAACGGCCACGCTGCAACCGAAAAGAGCCAGATCCTTCGGCTCGCTAAACACGCCTCAGGATGACGGCCCCGCCATGACTCGCCGCGCGTCACTTCGACACTCAATCCTCAATCCTTGATCCTCGATCCTCGTTGCGTTCGGAATGATCGGTCGATAGACTCCCCGATCCCCGCGGGCAAGCCACGCCAAAAATGCCCGCGACGCAAATGGCGAGCACGCGAACGATGAATATCCTCGATCGGACCAGGGAAAAAATCCTCCTTCTCGACGGAGCGATGGGCACCGCGATCCAGGCGCTGAAGCTCGACGAGTCCGCCTACGACGGCGCTTTCGGATGCCCGGAGATCCTTGGCCTCACCATTCCCGACAAGATTCGCGAGATCCATCGCGGTTACCTGCTCGCCGGCGCGGACATCGTCGAGACCAATACCTTCGGTTCGCACCCGCTCGTTCTGGCCGAATACGACCTTCAAGGTCGCACGGACGAGTTGACGCGCGCCGCGGTGCGCCTGGCGCGCGAGGCGGCCGAGGACGTGGGAACGCCTGATCGCCCGCGTTTCGTCGCCGGCTCCACCGGCCCCGGCACCAAGCTCGCCACGCTCGGGCAGACGACCTGGGACGCACTTTACGAGAGCTACGCGCGCCAGTTCCACGCGATGCTCGACGAGGGCGTGGACATGCTGCTCATTGAAACCTGCCAGGACCTCTTGCAGACCAAGGCCGCGCTCGCCGCCGCGTTCGATCAGATGAAGCTGACGCGCCGCGTGCCGGTGTACGTCTCCGTTACGATCGAACAGACCGGCACGCTTCTGACGGGCACGGATATGTCCGCCGTCGTCGCGATCCTCGCGCCGTTCGACATCGACATCCTGGGTATGAACTGCGCGACCGGCCCCGTGCCGATGCGCCCGCACCTCGAAACGCTCTGCAAGACGTGGCCGAAATTGACGGGCGTCTATCCCAATGCGGGCATTCCGGTGCCCGGCGCGGGCGGCGTGCGTTACCCGGAGGGGCCCGAGGAGTTCGCCGCGGCGCTCGGGCGGTTCGTGCGCGAGATGCCGATCAACATCGTCGGCGGCTGCTGCGGCACCACGCCCGCGCACATCGAACGCCTCGCGAAGGAAATCGACGGTCTCGCGCCGCTTGCGCACACGGCGAAGGCGCCCGTGGCCATCGCGAGCCTCTTTTCGCCGGTGACGATCCGCCAGGATCCGCCGCCGCTGTTTTTCGGCGAACGCGCGAACGCCACGGGCTCCAAGGCGTTTCGCGAGGCGATCCTCGCCAACAATTTTGAACAGGCGTTCGACATCCTCGCCGAGCAGGAGGAGCACGGCAGCCACGCGGCCGACCTGTCCGTCGCGTACGCGGGCAAGGACGAGTTGAGGGATATCGACATCCTCACCGCGCGCGCCTCGCGCGAATGCCGCCTGCCGCTCATGATCGACTCGAACATCGCCCGGGCGGTCGAGATCGCGCTCAAGCGATACGCCGGCCGCGCGGTCGTCAACTCGATCAACTTTGAAGATGGCGGCGAGCGCGCGAAGATCGTCGCGCCCCTCGCCCGCCGGTTCGGCGCGGCGCTCGTGTGCCTGACCATCGACGAAGACGGCATGGCGATGACCGCCGAACGCAAGGTCGCCATCGCGCGCCGCCTCGTTTCGACGTGCGTCGGGGAGTATGGGTTCCAGGAGCGCGATCTGTTTATCGATCCGCTCACCTTCACGATCGGTTCGGGCGATCCGTCGCTCGTCAACGCCGGCGTCGAGACGTTGAATGCGATCCGCGCGATCAAACGCGAATTTCCCGACGTTCACCTGCTGCTTGGTCTGTCGAACATCAGCTTTGGCCTGTCGCTCAAGAGCCGGCGCGTCCTGAACTCCGTGTTTCTCGATCTGGCGCTCAAGGCGGGGCTCGACGCGGCAATCCTGAATCCCAAGCACATCGTGTCGCTGGCGGAGATCGACGAGACCGACCGGGGGATCGCGCTCGATCTCATCAACAACCAGAGGCGCGGCGAGGCCGATCCGCTCGAGTTGTTCATCCATCACTTCGCCGGGCGCAAGGACGACGCGCGCGACGACATCGCCGCGGATCTGCCGCCTCATGACGCGCTGCGCGAGGGCATCGTCAAGGGCAAGACGCGCGCGCTCGCCGAGAACATCGACGCGCTGCTCGTGGAGCGGCCGGCCGAGACAATCCTGAACGATGTCCTCGTGCCGGCGATGAAGCACGTGGGCGATCTGTTCGGCGCGGGCGTGCTGCAACTCCCGTTCGTGCTCAAAAGCGCGGAGGCGATGAAGCGCGCGGTCGATCACCTGAAGCCGCATTTCGAAACCGCCGAGGCGACCGCCGCGAAGAAAAAACTCCTTATCGCGACCGTGCGCGGCGACGTGCACGACATCGGCAAGAACCTCGTCAACATCATCGTAACCAACAACGGATTCGACGTCGTCGATCTGGGCACGAAGGTGCCGATCAACGCGATCATGCAGGCCGCGAAGGACGTGAACGCGGACGTCATCGGCATGTCCGGCCTGCTTGTCAGCTCCGCGATGCTGATGGAAGAAAACCTGCGCGCCATGAGCGAGGCGGGCATCGACAAGCCCGTGCTTGTCGGCGGCGCGGCGCTGACGCCGGACTTCGTGCGCGAGACGCTCAAGCCCGCGTACACGACAAACGGCGTCACCTATTGCCGCGACGCGTTTTCCGGCCTTGTCGCGATGCAGCACATCGCCGAGGGGAAGACGCCGCCGGAGGACACCGCGCCGGCCTCGATTGCGCCCGACCCCGGCAAGCGCCCCGGACGGCCGATTACCGTTAAGCGCGTTGCGCCGCCGGCCGCTCCGTTTCTCGGCGCGCGCGTCGTGACGGACGTACCGCTCGAGTCGATCTTCCCGCTCGTCAACGAGATCGCGCTATTCCGCGGGCGATGGGGATACCGGCGCGGCAAGATGAGCGCCGAGGAATACGCGCGCGTCGATCGCGAGGAGGTCCGCCCGCGCTACGAGGCGCTGCAACGGCTCGTCAAGGCCGAGCGCATCTTCGAGCCGCAATTCGTGTACGGATATTTCCCGGCGCGCCGCGACGGCGACGCGGTGATCGTGCCGTCAAACGGCGACGCGTTGCGCTTCGAATTCCCGAGGCGCGCGGTGGTGCCGGAGATTTGCATCGCGGATTTCGTGCGCGAGGACGCGGATGTCGTCGGATTTTTCGTGGTGTCGCTGGGCGGCGGCGTCGCCGAGCGCGAGCACAAGGAATTCGCGAGCGCGGAGTTTCTGGACTACTTCCTTTTGCACGGCCTCGCGGTGGAGATGACCGATGCGCTCGCCGAATATGCGCATGAGCAGATGCGCCAGGAGTGGGGCGTCGGCGAGGAAAAACGCCTTTCGCCGCAACAGCTCATCACGCAGCAATACCATGGCGGGCGCTACGCGTTCGGCTATCCCGCGTGCCCGAACCTCGCGGACAACGAGAAGATATTCCGCCTGCTCGATCCCGCGCGCATCGGCGTGAGCCTCGCGGAAGGCCATCAAATGGTGCCGGAGTTTTCGACGTCCGCGATCGTGCTGCATCACCCGCAGGCGAAATATTTCGCGGCGTAAGGCCCGTTCACTGACGGTCGCGGCTTCGACGCGCTCGGCTCAGCTCGACGTCGCGAGCCTCAACCGCTCCCAGCGCATGATCCAACGCCTGGCTTTTCGGGTCGAAAGGAGAAACGCGGCCGACGACAACGCGCGCGCGGGCGGCTTGTAGCGGCAACGATGGCACGCCGCGATCTCGTCGCCCCGGCCCTCGGCGTGCATCCGGCGCAACTCCCGCAGGGGCGCGCCGTTCCAGATATCGCTGATGGACTGCGAACGGGAGTCGCCGACGGGCTCCGCATCGAAATGATGACAGCAGGCATGCACGCGCCCGTCGGCGCGGATGTGCAGTGGGCCTCTCCACAGAACCGGGCACGGCTGCGTTCGCGGCTCGCGAGGGACGTCCGTCGCGAGCACCTCGTCGTGCTTGAAGCGTACCGTGTCCACGCCCGCCTTCCGCCAGTAGTCGTTGAACGATGGGATTTCGCCGCGATTGGCGGGCATCACAACCATTTGCGCCGCCGTGTGCACGGGCCGGCCCCGGCTCGCGTTCTCTTTCTCGAAGTCCTCGATGTTGCGCAACACCGTCGGAAGCTTGCCGCCGGGGCGGAGTTTCTCGTACGTGTCGGGATCGAGCGAGTCCACCGAATAGACGAGGAAGCGCAGACCCGCGTCGATCAACTCGGCCGAACGCGATCGCGTGAGCGGCATGGCGTTCGTGGACAACTGAACGTTGAGCCCCGCGTTGGCCGCCGATCGGACGCGATCGACGATCGCCTTGTCCTGCAGCGGCTCGCCAAGTCCGTAGAGCAGAACGTGATCGGCTTTACCGGCGAGTTGACCGATGATGTTCTCGTAGACATCCGTCGCCATGTCGATCGGCGTCGTCGTGTCGCGTTCACGCAGGCACATCGGACAATCCAGCGAGCATTTGCTGGTGGTCTCGATGGTCACCGCCGGCGGGAACGGATTGGCCGTCTCCTTGCCGCTCCAGAAATTCCACGCCGCGCGCAAGCGGCGCGACAGGCGCATCGCGTCGCCGGGGCGCTCGCGATTTTGCACGCCAAGGCCAACGGCACGCGCGGCCGAGGCGACATGGCGGTTCTGCCGGGCGTTCAGCGTACGGCTTGCGTCGTTGGCCGCCATCAGGTTGCCGAAACGCCGCCACGTCACGCCGAAGCCGTCGGTCAGCATCCCGCCGTACAGGCGGCGGAAGAACTGCCGCTCGACATGCGTTCCGGCGATCATCTTCCGGAAGTTGCTGGGTTGAAGAAGGTCGATCAGCGCCGTGAACACAAACTTCGACGACTGGTCCTTGCCCTCGCGTTGATACGCCGGCATCCCTCGATCCTGATAGAACGAGTCCTTGACGGTATAGCCAAGCTCGCGCAGGTCCGACGCGGCCGACGTGCCGGCAATGGGGATAAAGCGCGTCTGCGCGGTGATATCCGCGACCGAGCGCGTCTTGAGCCAGGACTTGAACGAATCCGGCCGATCTAGCGAATGGCGCACGAACAAACCGTAAACGAACACCCCGGCGTCGTGGAGGCGCTGATAGACCGTCTTATAGTCCGCGACCGTGTAACGCGCGCTCGGATCCTTGGCAAATCGCCGAAGCTCGCCGTCGTCGAGCGATTCGTAACCGACGAACGCGAAACGCAAGCCCGCGCGCCCGGCCATTTTGACGAACTCCGGCCGGCGCAGGACGGTGTCGACGCGGATGAAACACCACCACGACATGTCCAGCCCCTCGGAGAGCATCCGTTCAAACAGCACCATGTCGCGCGCCGGCTTGGCGCCGAAGTTATCGTCGCCAAACACCAGTTGACGCACGCCGAGGCGGTCGAGCGTGCGCAACTCCTCCATCAGCCGGTCGGGGCTCTTGAAGCGCTGCGAGCGATCCCAGAGGACGGATACCGAGCAGAACGTGCATGGGAAGGGACAGCCGCGTGCGGTCTCGATGGTGGCGGAGCGCCCGCGACCGGCCAGACCCAGGTTGTAGATATCCCAGTTGAGCATCGACCAGTCCGGCATCGGAAGGTCGTCCAGGTTCTGGACGAAATCCTTGGCCTCATTGTGGACGTAGCGTCCGTCGTCAACCCAGGACACGCCGGAAACCTCGCGCGGCGGCACGCCGTCCTCGATGCAATGCAGCAACTCGCGAAACGCCAGTTCGCCCTCGCCGCGCACGATGTAATCGACGCCGCGCCGAAGCCATTCCTCCGCGTACAGCGAGGAATGATGACCGCCAAGAATAACGCGGACTCGCGGGTTGGCCTTCTTCAAGCGCCGGATGGCGAGTTCGGTATTGAGCGAGGTCACCGGCGAAACCACGCCCATCGCGACCACGTCCGCCTGCGCCGCGCGTTCGAGCCAGCGATCGGGGTGGATCGGCTCGAACAGGCCATCAAGGAATTCCGGCCGATATTCGGCCGCGGCGCCCGCGAGTTGCGGATACGTCGCGGCCGCGACGGGGAAGATGTGCTTCATGAAATCGTTCGAGAACGGCCAGCTTCGATAGAAATTCCCCGGTTTCGCCAGAAGCACCTTCAGGCGCGTTGATCCGTTAGCGCTCGGCGACCGCCCGCGGGAGATGCGACGGGGCGAGGCGCCCGGAGCGGTATCGGTGGCAACGAGGGGAGCAGCCACGGTCGGTCCGTTCAAGAGATTGCCGCGGGCGCCGACCGGCGCCAAAGAAACGTGCCGGACAGCCTACGGCACAGATCGCGGAATTGGCCCGCGCCGAAGACCGCCTTAAGCAGCGTCACAAACCGGCGGCCGCGCAAGTAAAAACCCAGATACGCCAGCATCTGCGCCCGCTTGAGCTGCGTCGGGGTCATGTCGGGCAGCGGCAGGCTGGGGGCGTCGTATTGAAACGTCTCCCAGATATCCGGCGCGAGCCGGCCGTCCTGAACCAGAAGCTTCGTCACGGCGGTGCCGGGCAGAGGCGTGAACAGGAAGAAAAACGCAAAATCCAGTTCCGAGCGGCGCGCGAACTTGCGAGTCAGTTGGATCGATTCCGCGTTCTGCGTCGGATAGCCGAGAATGAAATAGCCATTCACGCGGATTTTGGTGTGCGTCTTGATTTCGCGGATGCGCTTGGCTTGATCGTCGATGTAAGTGCCCTTTTTCATCTCCTTCAGCACCGTCTGGTCCGCGGACTCGATGGCGACGCTGATGGCGTGGCAGCCGCTTTGCTCCATCAATTTGTACGTCTCCAGGTCGAGCCCGTCGAGACGCACGCCGGTGGCCAGGCCGTCCCAGCGGACCGGCAGTTTGCGGTCGATGAGGGTCCGGCAGAAATCCTGAACGTGATGCTTGCGCACGGAAAAGTTTTCGTCCTGGATGCTGACCGATTCCACGCCGTACTTCCGATGGAGAAACTCGATTTCGTCCACCACGCGCATGGAATCCCGATAGCGCATCCCCCGCCCGGCGACGCGGAACCCGGCGCAATAGGTGCAGCGGTAGGGACAGCCGCGCGTCGTGGTCAAGGGGGTCATCGCGGCGTTGCGTAATGGCGTTTTATGCTTGAGATATTCACGGACTGGCAGGTCGTCCCAGGGCGGCGCGTCCAGATCGTTGATGTCCTCGACAAGGGCCGTCGGATTGGCGACGACTTCGCCGTTTCGGCGAAAAACGAGCCCGGGCACTTTCTCCAGATCGGCCGTGGCGGCGCCATTCTCGATCGCCGTCGCAAACATCGGAAAACCGATTTCGCCTTCACTTGCGAAACCGTAGTCCATCTCCGGAATATTATCGAAAACGTCCTGGACGACCGCGGACGGGTGATGACCGCCGCCGACGGTCACGACGTGCGGATCCAGCGCCTTGACCGCGCGGACGAACGCCCGCCATTCGCGGATCTGGTGCGTGAACAGCTTGGCGCCCAGAATCCACGGTCCGCGGCGGCCGAAACGCTCGACGAGCCCCTGCGCGCCCAGCGGTTCCAACATGTTGTCCACGTAATGGGATTCGTGCCCGCCGCGTTTCAGCGACTGGTGCAGGTAGGCGAGCCCCAGATCGGCCGCCACCGGAAATGTCCGGGCCGCTTGAATTCCCATTCGCCACAGAACGACACGCATTTTAAAATCCTCTTGGCGTCCAGGCACCCTATCACGGAATTGGCGCGTTCTGATTGTTATGCATCCAACGATCGCTTCAATATTCGCGTCCGGCCCCCCGCCCCGTTTTCGTCGAAAATTCGGCGATCTGCATCGATATCGTCGCCGAGCCGGCAAACGCTTTTCAAAGTAGCGACGATGCGCTTTGGGCGTCAAGGTTTGCGCGAAAAAACCTCGGAACGTGCATCTCCCTGATTTTGTGCCCCGATGTCCGGATTTTTCGCCCCGCGCGTCCACGCCCCGTACGCCTGTTCCGCCCCGTCGCGATTTCTCGTATCGTTGACAGCCGGTTTTCGCGGCCTGTTTCCGCGACGTTGGTTATCAAGCAAGGATCTATGACCCGACCGACCCTGCAAGAGCTGATCGCCGACCGCGTCGTCATTTTCGATGGCGCGATGGGCACCGAGCTTTATCGGCGGCATCAGTTCGTCAACGTCTGTTACGACGAGCTCTGCCTCGCGAAGCCGCAGCTCGTGCGCGAAATCCATCGTGAAAACAAGCGGGCCGGCGCGGACGTGCTGACGACCAACAGCTTCGGCGCGAACCGCTACAAGCTTGTCGGTTACCTGCTCGCCGACCGCGTCACCGAGATCGCGCGCGCGGCAGCCCGGCTTGCGCGGGCGGAGGCGGAGGACGACCTGCTTGTCGCCGGATCGATCGGGCCGCTTGGCCGGCCGGTGGGCGACGGCGACGGCGGCGGCGTCCAGACGGAGGAAGCCGTCTCCGCGTTCGCCGAGGCCATCATAGGCCTGAAGGAAGGCGGCGCGGATTTTGTCGTCTTCGAAAGCTTTTCGCGGCGCGACGACCTGATCGCGGCCATCCGCGCGGCGGCGCTTGTCGACATGCCGTACATACCGAGCATGGTGTTCGGCGATCGCAACCTCACGCGCGCGGGCGAATCGCTTGACGATTTCTACGCGCCGTTTCCCGATGACCTGCCCGCCCCGTTGATGCTTGGATTCAACTGCGGCGTCGGGCCCAGCACGATGCTCGAATATCTGGAGTCGTATATACCCTCCGCGCCGTATCCCGTGCTGTTGCAGCCGAACGCCGGATTTCCGCGCGTGATCAGCGACCGCATGATTTACATGACGAGCCCGGAATACTTCGCGACGATCTCGCGGCAGTTCGTCAACCTCGGCGCGCGCGCCATCGGCGGATGTTGCGGGACGGGGCCCGAACACATCCGGGAACTGGTGCAGGGCGTGAAGTCGATCCACAAGCGCTACATCGTCGTCGAGGACGCGGTGCGCGAGGGCGTCGAGCTCGTCGAGCCGAAACCCCTCGCTGGGCGCACGAAGTTCGCCGGCAAACTCGCTCGGGGCGAGATGGTGACGACCATCGAAATCCTCCCGCCGATGGGATGGGATCTCACAAGGACGATCGAGAAGTGCGCCGTCTGCCACGAAGCCGGCATCGACGCGATCAACATCCCCGACGGCCCGCGCGCGTCCTGCCGCATCAGCCCGATGGTGACCGCGCAGGAGATTCAGCGACAGGTCGGCATCGAGGTCGTGCTGCACGTCACCTGCCGCGACCGCAACATCATCGGCATGCAGTCGGATCTGCTCGGCTGCGCCGCCGCCGGCGTGAACAATCTGCTCATCATCACCGGCGATCCGCCCAAGCTCGGCGACTACCCGCACGCGACCGCCGTGTTCGATATCGATTCGATCGGGCTGACGCGCATCGCCTCGCGCCTGAATCACGGCGTGGACATTGGCGGGCAGCGCGTCGATCCGCCGACGGCGTTTCTCATCGGGGTGGGAGTCGATCCCACGCACCTCGACCAGCAGCGGGAGATTTCGCGATTCACGCAGAAGGTCGAGGCCGGGGCCGAGTTCGCGACGACGCAGCCCGTGTACGACGTCGATGCGCTGCTTCGCTTCCTCGAGCACATCAAGCCGCTTGGCATCCCGGTCATCGCGGGCATCTGGCCGCTGGCGTCGCTGCGCAACGCGGAGTTTCTGAACAACGAGGTGCCGGGCGTGAACATTCCCGACGCGATCATGAAGCGCATGGCGGGCGCGGCGGACAAGGAAGCCGCGCGCCAGGAGGGCATCGCCATCGCGCGCGAGACCTTCGCGGCGGTGCGCGATCACGTGGACGGCATTCAGATCAGCGCGCCGTTCGGCAATGTCAAAACGGCGCTCGCGGTGCTGGAATGACGGACGAGGAGAATCGCATGCAGCAATACGTCTGCACGAGTTGCGGCTACGTCTACGACCCGGCCGTCGGCGACCCGGAGGGCAACATCCCCCCCGGCACGCCCTTCGAGGAGATACCCGACGACTGGGTCTGCCCGATCTGCTATGCTACGAAAGACATGTTCGACCCGTATTAGTTCCGACGACGATGCGCCGTCGCGAACTCGATTCGACATCCAGGATTGGTCAGAGCGACGTCATCCTGAGCGAAGCGAAGGATCTGGCCGGCTCCTGCAGACGGCCACGCGCTAACCGGTTCGCTGCCAGATCCTTCGGCCCCGCTCGGAGCGGCGCCTCAGGATGACAACGCCTGCGATGACCTTCCAGCCTTTCCGTCTTTTAGCCTTCCAGACTATTCGTAGCCTTCAGATGCTTCATTTGCATCTTCCGTAGCCGCTTGCCGACCGGCTGGTAAATCGCGCGCAGGACGAAATTCGGCGTCACGTAGCTCATCGCGTAGCCGACCTTCGCGAACCCGCTCGTCAGCACGCGCGCGCGTCCGCGTTCGAACGCGCGGATCGCCACGCGTGCGCAATCGGCCGCCGATTGCTCGATGAATTTCGGCGTGTTCATGCCGGTGAAATTGCCGATTTGGTCGATGAATTCCGTCGCCGTCGGGCCGGGGCAGACGTGCGTCGCGACGACGCCCGTCCCCGCGAGATCGCCGGCAAGCGCTTCGGTGAAGCCGGAGACGAAGTGCTTCGTGCCGATGTAACCGGAAAATCCGGGGTTGAAGACGAGACCGTAGGTCGAGCTGACATTCATCACGCCGCCGCGCCCGCGCGCGACCATCGGGCGCACGAGACGGTGCGTCAGATACGCGAGAACAACGACGTTGAGCCGCAACATGCGCTCGGTCTTGTGCCAGTCGGCGAGATCGAAGACGCCGAAGTCGCCGAAACCCGCGTTATTGATGAGGACGTCGATCGGCGGCGCGGACGATTCGAGTTCGTCGAGAAGGCCGCGCGCCGCGTCGAGGTCGGACAGATCGCACGAACGCACCAGCACCTTGCACTCCGGCCGCGCGGCGGTGATCTGCGCGGCGAGCGCGTCCATCGCCTCCTTACGCCGCGCGACGAGAATCAGCGTCCCGGCGCGCGTGCCGAGCTGCTGCGCGAACTCGGCGCCGATGCCGGCGGACGCGCCGGTGATGAGAATGGTGGCGTTGTCGATCGGCGGTTTCATCGGTCCCTCCGCTTAGGGTTTTTTCAGCAGCGAATTGAAGCGAGCGAGATTTTTCACCCCGCCCTCGATCTTCACGTCGCCGGTTAGAAGATTCGTCGCCGCGCCAAGCGGCGTCAGCAGAAATTCCTTGAAGTCGCGCTCCGTCGCCACGATGCGCAGATCGGGACTTTCCGCGCGGCGCGGCGCGACCTCGCCGACCCCCTTGCGGAGGACAAACGTGTAACTCTCGCCGGTGTTGCTGATGTCGATACCGAGAACGAAATCCGCGCCGACCGCCTTGTCCGTCAAGCGCTCGGGAAACGTGCCGATGATGGTCGCCAGCGGCACCTGCGCGATCGTTTCGGGCGCGATGACCGGGCGCGGCGGCGGCGCCCACGCGCCGGCAAGCTCGGCCGCGCTCGTCAGGTAGTAGCCGCGCGCATTCATGTTCGGTGTTGCGCGGCCGATCTCCTCCATCATGCGCGAGGCAAGTTCGCGCGCCTCGTCGTCGCCCGCATTGGTGTCCAGAAGCATCGACGCCAGTTCGAGCGCCGCCTGGCGATCACCCTCGCCCGCCAGTTCGTTTGCGCGCGCGACAATCCTATCGCGCCCCGCGAGCGGCACGAGAATGTCCGCGCGCCGTCGCGGCGACAGCGGCGAAAGATTTTGCGCGCGGCCGTCAAACCACCCGAAGTAGCCCGCGTAGACGCCGCGCACGGACCACGCGACGGTGCCGTAAACCTCTTGCAGCCACGGATGCGCCGCGAGGTGCGTCGGCAGCCGGATCGCCACGGCCATCTCGTCCGGCGTGGCGCCGTCGTTGGCCATATTCACCACGCTGTTGTGAACGTGTGCGATCGCGTCGCGATACGCGGTCAGCGTTTTCATCACCGAATCGGCGCCGGAAATCGGGCTGGTGTGACTCGGCACCAGATATTCCGGCGCGCGCGCGCGCATGGCGTCGAGCGAGGCGATCCACTCGCGCACCGGGCGCGGCGGCACGCCGCGCGGCGCGTAGAGATTCGGAAACGCCGCGTAGATATTGTCGCCCGGCAACAGGACGCGCTCGCCCGGCAGCCACACGAAAAGCTGATCGTGCGTTTCGCCGGGCGCGGCCATAAGCTCGAACGTCACGCCACCAATCTCAAAGCGCGTTTCGCCCTCAAACGTTTTGGTCGGATACAGGACCGGCGGCACCGGACCGTCGTCCAGGCGCAGCCGCGCACCGATCGCGTTCGACACCATCAGCTTCTCCGGCAGACCCTCGCCAAACTGATGCGCGCCGCGCATGCGAAGCGCGGTCGAAACGCTGCCGAACTGGTGCGACAGATCATGCGGCGCGCGCGCCGTCGCAAAGATCGGCGTGTCCGCATCCGCGAACGCGCTCGCACCCAGGATGTGGTCCGGGTGCGTGTGCGTGTAGATGACCGCCAGCACCGGCCCGGGCGCGATCTCGTCGAAGCGCGAGCGGATCTCCCGCGCCGCGGCAAGCGACTCCGTCGTGTCGAAAATGACCTTGCCGCCATCGACCGCGACCAGAATGCTGTTGCCGAGCGCGTAGCCGATTGCGACGTGAACGCGATCCGTGACGCGCTCGATGCGCTTGGCAAAGTGCGCTTTGGCGTGCGTAAGCGCGACGCGCGTCGCGTCGGAGGCGGATTGAGGATCGAGGATCGAAGATTGCGGGCTCGCTCCCTCGCGGTCGCGGTTCCAATCATGGGGCGTACCCGCTTCCCTCTGGCAGGCCACGATCATCGTCGCCACGGCCAACGTGAAAATTATCCTGACGCTTGGGCGCATGGCGCGAAGCTTAGGGCCACGTCGCGAAAAGGCCAACGGTGACAAGGTCGGGAATGTCTGGAGGTCGAAAAAAAACGGACAAAATCCGGAGGGTTGGAAATGACTCCCCCAACTCCCCAACTTCCCGACTCCCCAACTTCCCAACTCCCCAACTTCCCGACTCATCCGTGTTATAATGATTTTGCCGGTTCGATGGGGCCGGCGACGCTATATATGGTCGCGGTTCGGCGTAACCTACGCAACCGCTTGACGATCCGGTCGGGCGCGTGGCACAAACGGCGCGCTCGCCGCGAACAGGAAATCCATGGCCCAACAGCAATCGCTTCCCCTTGCCGAATACACCGAGGAGCACGTCAAAAGCCTCGAGTGGGACGAGCACATCCGCACCCGCCCGGGCATGTACATCGGCCGCCTCGGCGACGGTTCGCAATACGACGACGGGATCTACGTCCTCCTGAAGGAAGTGCTCGACAACAGCGTCGACGAATTCCTCATGGGCGCCGGACGCCGGATCGAGATCGAGGTCGAAAACGGTACCGTGCGCATCCGGGACTTCGGCCGCGGCATCCCGCACGGCAAGCTCGTGGAGTGCGTCGCGCGGATCAACACCGGCGCGAAATACGACAAGGGCGCCTTTTTTCGTTCGGTCGGACTCAACGGCGTCGGCACCAAGGCCGTCAACGCGCTCTCCGATCATTTTCTCGTCACGTCGTTTCGCGACGGCCAGGAAAAGAGCGCCGATTTCGCGCGCGGCAAATTGCTGAAGGAGGCGCGCCCGCGGGCGTCGAAAGAGCAAAGCGGCACGCTGATCGAGTTCACGCCCGACGCGTCGATCTTCCACGATTTCGCCTACCGGCCGGAACTCATCGAAGAGCGTCTCTGGAACTACGCGTATCTCAACCGCGGCTTGCGCATCCATTTCAACGGCAAGGTCATCCAGAGCAAGGACGGCCTGCTCGATCTGTTGAACAAGGAGGTCGGCGAGGCCGGGCTCTATCCGGTGATCTACGTCGAATCCGACACGATCGAATTCGCCCTGACGCACACCGACAACTACGGCGAATCGTACCTGTCGTTCGTCAACGGCCAATACACGCCGGACGGCGGCACGCACCAGACGGCGTTTCGCGAGGGCATCCTCAAGGGGCTGCGCGAGTTCTACAAGCGCGATATCGACGGCGCCGACGCGCGCGGCGGCATCGTCGGATCGATCCTGGTGCGCATCCACGAGCCGGTGTTTGAATCGCAGACCAAGACCAAGCTCGGCAGCCTGAACGTGACACCCGGCGGGCCGACCGTGCGTTCGTGGGTGGTCGATTTCGTTCGCGACAAGCTGGTGACGCACCTCTACAAGAACGCGGACGCGGCCAAGGCGCTCGGCGAAAAGGTCACGCGCAACGAACGCGAGCGCAAGGAGCTGGCGGGCATCAAAAAACTCGCGAACGAGCGCCAGAAAAAAGCGAACATCCACAACCGCAAGCTGCGCGATTGCAAGGTGAGCTTCACGGACGCGAATCACCCGGATCACGAGCGCACGCAGCTTTTCATCGTCGAGGGCGACAGCGCCTCGGGCAGTCTAACCAAGGCGCGCAACGTGCAGACGCAAGCCGTATTCGCGCTGAAGGGCAAGCCGCTCAACTGCTTCGGTTCCTCGCGCAAGGTCGTTTACGAAAACGAGGAGCTGAACCTTTTGCAGCACGCGCTCGGCATCGAGGACGACATCGAGAATCTGCGCTACAGCCACGTCATCATCGCGACCGACGCCGACGTGGACGGCATGCACATCCGCCTGTTGCTTCTGACGTTCTTCCTGCAATTCCACCCCGAGCTCGTTCGCAAGGGGCACGTGTACATTCTGCAGACGCCGCTGTTTCGCGTGCGCAACAAAAAGGATACGCGCTACTGCTACTCCGAAACGGAAAAGCAGGAGGCCGTGAAAGCGCTTTCCGGCAAGCCCGAGATCACGCGATTCAAGGGCCTCGGCGAGATTTCGCCGGACGAATTCGGCGGATTCATCGGCTCGGAGATTCGCCTGGAGCGCGTGGAGATTTCGCACGGCACGCCGGTGAAGGATCTGCTCTCGTATTACATGGGCAAGAACACGCCCGCCCGGCGCGACTTCATCACCGACAATCTGATTATCGAGCCGATTGACCTGGCCGGCGCGTCCGCGGACGACGCCGCCGGCTCGGCGACCGCCTGATTCGATGGCGCGCAAGAAGAAAAGCGATCCGCCGCCGCCTCCGCCGCCGACGCTCGTGCCCGATGCCGTCGAGGTCGGCGAGACCTATCGCGACTACTTTCTTCAATACGCATCGTACGTCATCACCGACCGCGCGATTCCGGACGTCGCCGACGGGCTGAAGCCCGTGCAGCGCCGTATCCTGCACTCGCTGTGGGAAAACGAGGACGGCCGCTACAACAAGGTCGCCAACATTGTCGGCCACGCGATGAAATATCATCCGCACGGCGATGCCTCGATCTTCGCCGCGCTTGTCGGCCTGGGACAAAAAGAGCTTCTCATCGACACGCAGGGCAACTGGGGCGATCCGGTCACGGGCGACGCGCCGGCCGCCGCGCGCTACATTGAGGCGCGGCTGACGAAATTCGCACTCGAGGTTGGCTTTCATCCCGATCTGACGACCTACAAGCTATCGTACGACGGGCGCAACAAGGAGCCCGTCGCGCTGCCGGTGCGGTTTCCGCTTCTGCTTGCGCTCGGCACCGAGGGCATCGCCGTCGGCCTGACGACGCGCATCCTGCCGCACAATTTCGTCGAGCTTCTCGAGGCGCAGAAAAAATATTTTCGCAAAGAGCCGTTCGAGATCTTTCCCGATTTTCCGACCGGCGGCCTCGCGGACGTTTCCGGCTACAACGACGGCGCGCCCGGTTCTCGCGTGAAGGTGCGCGCGCGGCTCGAGGACCGCGGCGGCAAGGCGATCGCCATCCGCGAGATCGCCTACGGCACGACGACCGAGGGCGTCATCGAGTCGATCGTCAACGCGGGCGACAAAGGGAAGATCAAGCTCGCGCGCATCGACGACAACACGGCCGGCGAGGTCGATATCCTCGTCTACTTCCAGCGCGGCGTGGACATGGACAAGGCGATGGACGCGCTGTACGCGTTCACCGATTGCGAGGTGACGCTCTCGCCCAACGGCATGGTGATCCGCGACGGCCGGCCGGTGTCGATGACCACATCCGAGTTGCTCATCCACAACGCGGATCAGACCCGGGAGTTGCTGCGCCGCGATCTGGAATTGCAGCGCGACGCGCTCGAAACGAAATGGCATCACAAGAGCCTCGTGCAGTTCTTCGTCGAAAACCGCATCTACCTGCGCATCGAAAAATCGAAGACGTGGGAGGCGGTGCTCTCGGAAATCGACGAGGGCCTGAAGCCGCACAGGCAAAAGCTGCGGCGCGAGGTGACACACGACGATCTGGTGATGCTCACGGAGGTGCGCATCCGCCGCATCAGCGCGTGGGACGCCGAGCGCGCCCGCGAGGAGCTCGACGCGATCGACCGGGAGCTTGCCGAGATCAACAAGCACCTGCGCAACCTGACGAAGTACGTTGTCGCATGGCTCGACCACCTCATCGAAAAATACGGCAAGGGCCGTGAGCGCAAAACGGAGCTGACCCAGTTCGAGGCCGTGCGCGCCGTCGAGGTCGCCGCGCGAACGGAAAAGCTCTACGTCGATCGCGAACACGGTTTTGTCGGCACCGATCCGAAAATCGGCGAAGAGATCGGTCCGTGCTCCAGGCTCGACAACGTCTTGACGATCAACCGCGACGGCTCGCTGAAGGTGACGAAGGTCGAGGCGCGCAGCTTTGTCGGCGAGAAAATCCTGTGGGCGCAGGTATTCGACGCCGCCGACCGCGACCGCGTTTTCAATATTGTTTACGACGATGGCCGCACGGAGAAAGGCTACGTCAAGCGATTTGCGATCGGTGGTGTTACGCGCGACAAGGACTATCCGCTCATCCCGAAATCGAAGGGCGGGCGCGTCTATTACCTATCCGACGGCGACGAGAAATTCGCGCTCGTGAAGCTGCGCAAAAAGCCGCGTATCCGGACCGAGATCCCCGTGCGCTTCGACGATTTTCTCGTGAAAGGTCGCGTCGCCGGCGGCGTGACGATCAGTAAGCACAAGATTTCGAGCGTGCAGGAAATCTCGCGAAACAAATATGCCGAGCTTGAGGGGCTGGACGCAAACGCCCTGCCGGCGCCGGCGGGTGCGGGGACGGAAGAAGACGAAGCTTGATCGCTGACCGCTGATTGCTGATTGCTGACGGCGATCAGCCCGTCCGACGCAGGCGCACCGGGTCATCGTCGCCCGCCGCTTCCTGCGTGCGATATCCGGCGAGCGCGTTCTTGCCGGCCTCGATATGTTTGAGGCGCCCGGCGATTTGGGCCGCCTGTATCTTGATGGCGTCCTGAATGGCGCGCGTGCGCTCCATCGCGGCGAATGACAGCTTGCCGACGAGTTCGTCGAGCCGAAGGATGCGCGCGCTGGGTTGCGTTTGCGTGTCGATGAGCTGCCCGGCGAGCTCGCGGTTGGCCTTTTCGAGCCGTAGCACCTCGACGAGCGTGTCGGTCACCTCGCCCTGGCATTCGACGAGCTTGTCGAAATTGTCGGCGGCCAGATACGCGTTGCCCGCCCGCGCCAATTCGTCCACTTGCGAGAGCAGACGGACCTGCGCCGCGAGTCCGCGCTCGAGCCGCGAAGTCAGGGACGTCATACGCTCACCCGCAAGCCCGGCGCGTTCGCGTCCATCGCGTGCTGCTCGACGGGCTGCCCGCCGTTTTGCGAAAGCTCCACCCATCCGTCGCGCAGGATGCCGGTGACGCGAATGGCCTCGTCGATCTTCGTCTCGTCGTTGCCGACCTGCGCCTTCATCAGGCAATCGTTGATGAAGATGTAGAGCCGGTCGAGATTTCCGGCGAGCTCCCGATTCGCCGAGAAATCGAGCGTGCTCTTGAGCTCGGAAATGATGGCCATCGCCTTGGTGATGTAATAGCCCTTTTTCGCGTGATCTTTCTCGACAAGGCGCTCGCGCGCGTGTTTCATGAAATTGATCGCGCCGTCGTAGAGCATGATGAGCAATTGCAGTCGGTTGGCCGTCTGAACGTCGTTCCTCGAATATGCCGCGACTTTCATTCCGTAGCCGTTCACCCCATCCTCCTTTTCAACGCCCGAATGATCGCGTCTGCAACGCGAGGAGCGCGTTCTGCGACGATTGTAATTGCGAGACGAGCTGCTCGAGATGCGTGAACTTCGTGCGCAGCGCCTGCTCCGTGCGCGTGAGGCTGCGCTCCTTGGTTTCGATCTGCTCCTGAAGCCCCTCGATGCCGTCCTCGATGCGTTGCTCGCGCGTGGCGATCGTCCCCGTGTTCGATTTCAGGATGTCGTTTAGCGAACGCTCGAACGACTCCATCAGCCCGACCGCGAAATTTATATTACCGTAGCTGCCCGTCGAACCGCCGGTGAACTGGATCATCATCCCCTCGACCGGGGTGCCCTCGGCGCCGATGAGAAAGTTGCCCGAATACGAATTCGCGGCGTATCCGCCGATCGTGCCGGTGACCTGCGAGCCGACGCCCGTGATCTCGACCGCGTACGATCCGCCCTGCGTCGCCGTGGTGTTGTTCAGGAAGATCACGTTCGGGTCGCTTGTCGTGCCGCGAGTCGTGAACAGTGACACCACGTCGTCGAAGTGATCCTCGAGCGCGCTCGTCAGCGTATCCGCGTTGATCGTCAGCTTGCCGCTTTGCGACGTGATACCAACCTGCGACATGCGCGTGTAGGCGCCGGTCGCGTCCGGATTGCCCTCGGCGACGAGATTCTGAAGCGACGACAAGAGCTGCGAGAACGTGACGTCCCCGCGCATGTCCGCCGTGCGCCCCTTATCGCGCAGATACGTCACCGCGTCGTTGTACGCGTCCACGAATCCCTGGATGCTGTTTTTCACCTCGGCGGCGTTGCTTTCGATCTTGATGGTGACGGGCGTCGTCGGGCTTGAGTCGTCGCGTAAAAAGAGCGTGACGCCGTCGATGAGATCGTCCACCTCGTTCGCGCTCTTGGTGACGCTGATGCCGTCGAACGTGAATTGCGCGTCCTGTGCCTGCTGGCCCGCCGTTTCGCCGGAACCGTCGGTGAAGGCCGGCGCCGTGCCGCTCCAACCCTGAAGCGAAACCGTGTGCGCGTTTTCGGTGCCCGTCTCGTCCGAAGACAGCACCAGGCGGAACGAATTGCCCGACGCGTCGTCCTGGACGATCGACGCGGTCACACCCGTGTCCGCCGCGTTGATCGCGTCGCGCAAACCCTTGATCGTGTTGTTCGAGCTCGTGATCTCGATGTCGTGATCCTCGCCGCCGATCGACAGGCGAAACGTGCCCGTGCCGATGGACGCCGAATTCGAGGCGAACGACTGGCTGACGCTGATTGCATTCGTGGCGAGCTGCGTCACCTTCATGGTGTGCGTGCCGGCTTGCGCCTCGCCGGAGGCGCTGACCGTCGCGACTTCTTCGTTGGAGCTGGTGGCGGTAAACTTCGAGAACGCGGCGGCGGTCTTTATTCCCGACACCGCGGAACGCAGCGAGTCGAGCCGGCTGCGCAGGTCCGTGTAAACGGCCAACTGCGTGTTACGCGACTTGATCTTGTTTTCGAGCCGCAATACCGGCCGCCGCTCAATCGACATCAACTGCGCGATGAGGGTATCGGTATCGAGGCCTGTCGCGAGTCCAACGCTCGACATGTCTTTCGCTCCGCCTTGACGACCTGGAGGTTTACGCCATTCCGTCCAGAAGTTTTCCCGCGGCTTCCTGCAGGCGCTTGGCGATATCCCGCAGTTCCTCGGGCGGCAACTCCCGGATGACTTCCTTCGTCTTCGGGTCCACGACCTTCACGACGACGCGCCCCAGGTCATCGTCCCGCTCGAATGTGATCATGCGATTGTCCATGTCGAGCGTGCTTTTGACCTCGGGCTTTTGCGGTTTCTCGGTGGCCTCCATGCCGGACGTTTTGCCCTCGACGGGCTCGCGGTCCTTATGGAGGGCGCCGGGATCCCTCCGCGTAGCGGCGGCGCGCTCTCCTTGCGGCTGCCTGAATGTTGGGTCGATATTCATCGTCCCTCCCGGGTTTCGAATCTTCTCCATGTGTAAGGATCGGCAAATCCGCCGCGAATCTTTATGATTCACGGTGGAATTCTGGAAAATTTCGTCTCCGGGCGTGATATGACGTAACGGCAGTTTTTTCGGAATTCTTTAACGCGATTTGTCCACAGGCGGAAAAATTTGACTGATGCGCGCAACGAAAACGAAATTCCCTTCGACGAAGCGATTTTCGAAAGGAATATCGCGGCCTTAGGGCTTTCCGACCCACTTGTGGCCAATCGCCTGGCCCGCCTGCCGCGCCCCGATCCGGCCGTCCGCGCGTTTTCGGCCCGCTCCGGCGCGATCGTTGTTTCGGCGGGGGATCGGCCTCTCGTCAGCCGATACGACCCCGAAAAGGAGGCCGCCGACGAGCTGGCCCGCGCGTTTGCGTGCGCGGGCGGTCCGACGAAGGCCACCGTTGCGTTCGGGTTTGCCGGCGCGCACCTGGCGCTCGCCGCCCTTGGCGCCGGCTGCCGAAAGGTCTACGTCTTCGAGCCGCACGCCGGCGCGCTCGCCCTCACGCTCGGGCTCGTCGATCTCGCCGAACCGCTTTCCGCCGGGCGGCTGAAGATCGCGCACGAGATCGACCACCTCTATTTTCAGGTCGCATTCCGGACGCGAATGACCCCGGATCTGGCGGTCGCCGTCGCGCCGGGGTATCGCAAGCCGTTCGCCGACCTCATTCCGGTATTTTATGCGCGCGTGGCGACGCTACTGCGCAACGCGGAACTCGAAACGCAAACCCTCGCCATGAAATCGCGCACCTGGCTGACGCATGCCTTCGCGAATCTGCCCCGTTTTCTTTCGGTCGGGCACGTCGGCCGGCTGGCGGGAAAATTCGCGGGCGTGCCGGTGGTGATCGTCGCCGCCGGGCCGAGCCTCGACCGCAACATCGACGCACTGGCGCGCATGCGCGATCGCGTCGTTGTCATCGCGGTCGGGACAGCGCTTAAAAAGCTCGCGGCGACGGACATCGTGCCTGATATCGCCGTCGCACTCGAGAGTAACGACATCCGCACGCAGTTCGAAGGCATCGACGCCCTTCCGCGCGTGTTCGGCGCGTTGGACCTCAACAGCTTTCCGCCGCTTTGGGATCTGCCGTTCGCGGGACTGTTCGGTTTCGCGGGCGGCGCGGCGGACAACGCGTGGTTTCTGGATCGGCTGGACCGCGCGAGCGCGCGCATTCCGACCGGCGGCTCGGTCGCGACCGCCGCGTTTTCCATCGCGGATGTCATGGGCGGCAATCCAATCGTGCTCATCGGGCAAGATCTGGCCTATGGCGAGAGCGGCCAGTCGCACGCCCTGGGCGCCGACGAGGCAAGCCGGTTTGATCTCGCGTCCGGCGCGCCGCAAGGTGGCGAAGCCGATCTGGCGCGCGAGGGATATTTCCGCGTGCCGGGATGGCGCGGCGGCGAGGTGCTGACCAAGACCAATCTGCGCAACTACCTCTTGTGGTTCGAGCAGTCCGTTCCGGCGGTGACCGCCGGCGGCCGGCGCGCGATCAACGCGACCGAGGGGGGCGCGCGCATCGGCGGGTTCGAGCAGGTGCCTCTGACCGACGTGCTCGGCGCGCTTGCCCCGCTTGCCTTCGATCCGCGCGAACGTCTCGCCGCGTGCGCGTCGCCGGAGCCCGCGGACGCCACGGAGCTCGTCCGCGATCTGGAGCGCGCGGAAAAGAAGGCGCGTCGCCTGCGTCTTCTCGCGGATGAACTTTGCGTGGAGTTGAAAGACGTGCTCGACCGCCTGGCGCGCGATCCGGACGCTGCGGCTGACCGCGTCGCGCGGGCGCTTCGCCGCGCGGAGCAGACCGACGTCGAGGCAACGCCGATCCTGACCGAGCTCGATCCGGTGATCGCGCCGTTTTGTCAATCCGCGGTATTCGTCGCCGAAACCGCGTACGACTACGAAGGCCTGGATGACGCCGGCCAGGCGCGCATGAACCTGCGACAGACCTGGACGCTCTACAACGGGCTGAAAATGGGCGCGAACGAGTTTCTGGAGCACGCGGCGAAGTTGCGCGCGCGGTTGCGATGACAGAGCCGCGACCGTGAGGGAGCGGGTGGTTGCGCGCCCGCACGCCGCGCGTCTTCCGGGTCCATCATGTCCATCATGTCCATTCGGTCCATTCGGGATCGGGTAACGCACGGAAACCGTTGCCTCTTCCCAGGGGCGGGCCGGCCGCGCACAACGAAAAACCCCGGAGGGGCCTCCTCCGGGGTTTTTCGTTTGAAATGTCTGTCACGAAGCCGGCGTCACGTCCTTGTGCCTTTCGGCGGCTCCTTCACCGCCGGCCCGCGACCGGGAAACGAGATTATCCGGCGAGCAGGGCCAGGGCCACGGTGGGCGTCTGGTTGGCCTGCGAGAGGACGGACACGCCGGCCTGGACCAGGAT